>CALGAS010000001.1 GCA_937959175.1 uncultured bacterium
ATCAGCCAGCCGGATCACGCCAAGCCGGTTGGGGGCGTCCATGCCGATCGCCAGCGCGATCGAGAGGCCGATGGCCGACCACAGCGAGTAGCGGCCACCGACCCAGTCCCAGAAGCCGAACATGTTGGCCGTGTCGATCCCGAAGGCGGCCACCTCGGCGGCGTTGGTCGAGACGGCCACGAAGTGTTTTGCCACGGCCGCCTCGTCGCCGAGGCTCGCCAGGAGCCAGGCCCGGGCGGAGTGGGCGTTGGCAAGCGTCTCCTGGGTGGTGAAGGTTTTCGACGAGACGATAAACAGGGTCTCGGCCGGGTCGAGGTCGCGGGTCGCCTCGGCGAAGTCGGTGCCATCGACGTTGGAGACGAACCGGAAGGTCAAGGCCCGGTCGGCGTAGTGCCGGAGGGCGGTGAAGGCCATCACGGGCCCGAGATCGGAGCCGCCGATCCCGATATTGACGACGTTGCGAATCGGCTTGCCTGTGTGGCCGAGCCAGTCGCCGGATCGGACCCGCCGGCAGAAGGCGGCCATCCGGTCGAGGACCTCGTGCACCCCGGGCACGACGTCCTCGCCGTCGACGAGGATCGTCTCACCTCGCGGGGCCCGCAGCGCGACGTGGAGCACCGCCCGGCCCTCGGTCGCGTTGATCCGCTCGCCGGTGAACATTGCCTCAATGCGCTCCCGCAACCCGCAGGCTTCAGCCAGTCGGATGAGCAGCGGCAGCGTGCCCTCGGTGAGCCGCTGCTTGGAGTGGTCGACAAACAGCCCGCAGGCCTCGACCGAAAACCGCTCGGCCCGGATCGCGTCGGCCGCGAACAGCTCCCGCAGCGTGAGCCGGCGGGTCGCCAGGGCGTGGTCGGCGACAGCCTGCCATTCGTGAAGGGTGGTGCGGCTCGGACTGCTCATCTCAGGCTCCCGCTCCCGCCGCCTGCCGGCTCTTCTCCCCGACAACGGCGATCAGCTCGTCCCAGCTCTTCACAAAGGCCGCCGCACCATCCCGCTGGAGCTTCTCGCCCAGGGCCGCAACGTCGACCCCGGCTCGTTCGATCGCGAAGATCGTTGACTCGGCCATGCCCCCGCCGGCAGAGAGCGTGCCGGTGACGCGGCCGTGGTCGGCAAAGGCCTGGAGCGTCTTCTCCGGCATCGTGTTGATCGTGTTGGGGGCGGCCAGGGCCTCGATGTAGAGCGTGTCGGAGGCCTGGGGATCTTTGGTACCGGTGCTGGCGAAGAGGAGCCGCTGCGGGACCGCGCCGAAGCTGCAGAGCCGCTCGAAGCGGTCGGAGGCGAGCAGGTCGCGATAGGCCCGGTAGGAGGCCTCACCGACGGCGATCCCGAGCCGATTGACCAGTTCCGCCGGCACCGCCTTGGCCGTCGCCGCATCCCAGCGGCTGATGAACAGCGAGGCGACCGAACAGACCCGCGGGGAGAGCCCCGCCTCGATCCGTCGCTCCACGCCCCGCAGGTAGGCCTCGGCGGCCGCCAGGTACTGCTCGCGACTGAAGAGCAGCGTGACGTTGACCGGCACCCCCTCGAAGATCGCCTCCTCGATGGCCGGCAGGCCCTCGGTCGTGCCGGGGATTTTGATGAACAGGTTGGGCCGGTCGGCCCGGGCGTGGAGGCTCTTGGCCTGGGCGAGGGTGGCGGCGGTGTCGTAGGCGAGATGGGGCGAGACCTCGAGGGAGACCCAGCCGTCGATCCCGCAGGTGCGATCGAACGTCGGCCGGAAGAGGTCGGCGGCCCGCTGGAGGTCCTCAATCGCGATCTCGAAGAAGGCCTCCTCGGCGGCGAGCTTCCGGCGGCCGAGGTCGGCCAGGGCCTCGTCGTAGAACGACGACTCTTTGACGGCCAGGTTGTAGATCGAGGGGTTGCTCGTCAGCCCCGTGACGTGCCGCTCGGCGATAAGCCGGGAGAGGCTGCCGTCGTCGAGCATGCCGCGGTTGATCTGATCGAGCCAGAGGCTCTGGCCGAGCCGGGCCAGGGCAGCGGTGGGGGAAGACATGGCGGGCTCCTGTAGGCGAGGGGACACCGGCCGCCCATGCTAGCAGGTCTCAGCCTCTTTCGGCCGATGCATCCTCTTCCGCGTCTTCCTCGTATTCTTCGCCGTACTCTTCGTATTCGTCTTCAGAGTCGTCCTCTTCCTCGGAGTCTTCTTCAGAGGCGTCGCCCGAATCGTCGTCGGCCTCTTCCTCCCAGTCGCCTGACGCCTCGGCCCACTCCTGGGATTCCTCATCCCAGGCGTCGTCAGCCTCCTCGTCTCCGGCTCCTTCTTCGTCCGCCTCGACCGCAGCGTCGTCGGCATGCGGCTGGATTTTCAGCTTCCGCGGCGGGGGATCGGGCGGCAGGGGCTCGCTGCCGTTGCGGGCGGCCCACTCTTCCATCGTGAGGAGCACCTCGCGGGCCTGGCTCCCCTTGTACTCGCCGACGATGCCGTCTTCTGCCATGAAATCGATCAGCCGGGCTCCGCGGCCGTAGCCGACGCCGAGGGCCCGCTGCAACAGCGAGACGCTGCCACGGCCCTCGCGGATGATCACCTCGACCGCCGCCTCGTAGAGTTCGTCCTTGTCCTTGCCGGTGCCGGTCGCCTTGGCGTCGGTCTCGCTGCCGGCCGGCTGGAGGTTGACCAGCTCCGCGGCATACTGCGGCTCGCTGGTGCCGACGGTGCCCATCACGCGGCCGATCTCGTCGTCGCTGACAAACGTCCCCTGGCCGCGGAGGATCTGGCTGGTGCCGGGCGAGAGGAAGAGCATGTCGCCGTTGCCGAGGAGCCGCTCGGCCCCCATCTCGTCGAGGACCACCCGGCTGTCGGTCCGGCTGGCAACCTGGAAGGCGATCCGGGCCGGCAGGTTGCTCTTGATCAGGCCGGTGATCACGTCGACGGTCGGCTTCTGGGTCGCCAGGACGAGGTGGATCCCGACTGCCCGGCTCTTCTGGGCGAGCCGGATGATGTGGGCCTCGATCTCCTTGCCGGCGGTCATCATCATGTCGGCGATCTCGTCGGCGATCATCACGATGAACGGCATGGTCGTCGGAATGGCGTCGGCCTCTTCCTGGCTTTCGGGGTTGATTCGCTTGAGGAGTTCCTCGCGGCCGAGGGCGTTGTACTGCGTCAGGTGCCGGACGCCGGCCCGGGCCAGCAGGGCGTACCGCTGCTCCATCTTGTCGACCGCCCAGGCGAGGATCGCCTCGGCCTTCTTCATGTCGGTGACGACCGGGTGCATCAGGTGGGGGAGCGACTTGTAGGGCGTCAGTTCGACCATCTTGGGGTCGATCATCAGCATCCGGACCTCGTCGGGCCGGCGGGTCATCAGCATCGAGACGATGATCGAGTTCAAGCAGACCGACTTGCCGGTGCCGGTCCGGCCGGCGATCAGGAGGTGGGGCATTGTCGCCATGTCCATCACCATCGGATTGCCGGCGACGTCCTTCCCGAGGAAGATCGGGATCTTCATCGTGCGGCTCTTCGACTGGGTCTCCTCGATCACCTCGCGGAGGCGGACCATCTGGCGAGTCGTGTTGGGCACCTCGATGCCGACCGAGTTCTTGCCGGGAATCGGGGCGACGATCCGCACGCTCGGGACGCGGAGAGCGATCGCCAGGTCGTCGGCGAGGTTGGTGATCTTGGCCAGCCGGAGGCCGGCCTCGAGCTCGATCTCATACTGCGAGATGACCGGGCCGGTCTCGATCTCGACCACCTTCACCTTGAAGCCAAACTCGGCGAAGGTCTTCTCGAGCATCCGGGCCCGCTCGCGGACCTCCTGCTCCTGCTGGTCGAGCTCGAGGTATTCCGTGGGGAGGAGCAGGTCGAGGCCCGGCAGCTCGTAGTCGCCGGCTGGCTCGGGGGCGAGCTCGAGTTCGGCGGCGGCCAGCCGGCGGCGGGGGCCGCGGGTGCGAATCGGCACGGCAGGAGCCTCAGCGGCCTCCTCGTCTTCGGCCTCTCCGTCATCGGCCTCCGCTTCGGCGTCGTCTTCCCACTCGCCGTCCCCGTCGGCTTCCTCGTCGGCCACTGCGACGGCGGGTTCACGGCGGCGAACCCGAATCGTCGGCCCGGCGTCGTCGTCCCAGTCATCGGCGTCGGCTTCGGCTTCACCATCGGTGTCGGCACTATCGGTGTCGGCATCGGCCAGCCTCCCGGAGAGCCTGTTCCGCAGGCCGGGAAACACCCCGGCAAGATCGAGTTCATCATCGGCGTCAGCAGTTTTCACCGCCGACCGCAGCCGCAGCCGGCCGGCAACGGCTGCCAGTCCGGCCGCCGCGGTCGTCGCTGTCGTCGCGGCGAAGGCTGCCAGCCGGACGAGGATCGTGTCGAGGGCCAGGTAAAGGCTGCCACCGAGGAGCGCGGTCAGAAGAATGGCGGCCCCAGCATCGGCCAGGTAGGTCGCCGCCAAGAGATGACCCATGCCGCCGACGCGTCCGCCCGGGCCCCAGAGGGGTCGCGGCACCGAGTCGGGCAGAAACAGGGCCAGGAGCGTGCAGGCCGCGGCGATCGCCACCGCGGCGGCGGCCGTCCGGAGCGGCAGATCGGCCAGTGGTCGACGACGGAGCAGGGCCATGTCGAGCACCGCCAGCAAGGCCAGCGCGAACCAGGCTCCCAGGCCGACAGCCTCGTAGAGCCCGCCGGCCACCGCGGCCCCCACCAGGCCGCAGGCGTTGGCGGCTCGCTCCGCCACTGGATAGCCCCGGGCGATCGGGGGATCGGCCGGCGAGTAGGTGGCCAGGGCGACTGTCAGGAAAATGCAGCTCGCCAAGAGCACGAGAGCGGCCATGTCGCGGACGCGGTTGCGGGAGGCTGGCTCACCGGCATCCACGGCCAGGCCTCCGGCAGCGGAGAACAAGGAGCGAGAAGCGATCCGGTCGACAGTGGCCATGCGCATGATTCCGAGCGGGGAAGGGGAGCCTCGCAACTCTACAGGCCGGCCGCCCGGCAGGCGGGCTCAGAGCTCGTCATCGGCCGGGCGGCCTGGACGGATCGGGACGGTTGTGCCGGCCGCACAAAGACTGCCGGCTGCCGGGTAGGCTGCAGGCTCCGGATCACTCCCGCCAACAGTTCCACCGATGGTTTCCCTACCCGCGCTGGCCCAGTTCGACACCCTTGCCCTGGGAGTCACCGCGGGCCTTGCTGCCGCGCTTGCGAGCGCTGTGTCCTATCT
>CALGAS010000002.1 GCA_937959175.1 uncultured bacterium
GGGCACGAAGATGCTCCAGATGTCGCCCCAGCGATCCTTGGCGGGGTCAAGCGTGATCACCTCGGCCGGCTCGGCGTCGTCGACGTTGTCGTAGAGAAGCACTCGCATCGCCGTCGCCGAACGGCTGTAGACGACAAACTGGACCCCCCCGTCGTGGAGCACGCTGCCGTAGGGGAGGGTGTGGCCAAACTGCAGGTGCGGCAGCGGCTTTTTGGTCTGCCGTCGCCGGGCGGCGACCTTTTTGCGGCGGGGAGGCATGGCGGAATGATACCACCGCGTCTGGAGGCCCGCGTGGCGGCACGCTTCGGCAGCCAGCAGGCAGCGGCGCGGGGGGAAGCGGTGGTCAGCGGACACCCGCGGCTGGCTCGGCTGCAGTCACAGTGGCCCAGGCCACCTCTTGAAGCCGCCGCGCCGTCGCGTTGTCGAGACCGGCAAACCGGCCGGTGAGACCGACGGGGCTCTTGCCGTGAACGACGCCGTAGAAGACGCAGGCGGCCAGGTAGGTGCCTGCCGGTGTGGGATGGCTGCCGTCGGCCACGTGCAGGGCCGGGGCCGGCGGGTTTGCCAGCACCCGTCGCCAGGCATCGCCCACCGGCACAACGAGCCCTCCCGGCGAGCCATCGGCCGTTGCAGCGGCCTCGCGGGCCAGCCTCGCGTAGGTCGCCGAGAGCCCGTCCTGCATGTCCGGCTGGCCGGCGCGGGCCCAGGTCTGAAAGAAAAGCGTCCGGGCTTCGGACTCGCGGGCCAGTTTGTCGAGTTGGCTGCCGTACTCGAGCGTCCGCGGGGGATCGAACACCGGCATCTGGCTCTGTTCCTGAAGCACGACGTAGTCCCACCGGCCGCCTGCGATTTTCTGGGCTGCCCGGCCCTCGGCGACATGCCGCTCGAAGGTGCAGCCGCCGGGGGCTTCCACCGCCGCAACGATCCGCGGCTGGCGGCCGGCTACGGAAAGTTTCGCGAGCATCCCGGGCAGATCGTTGGCGAAGGTGTAACTGTTGCCGATGAAGAGCATCCGAATGGGGCCGCGGGCCGCCGCCGGCCTGATCGGCGACCGCCGGGCCCCGCGGGAGTCGGCCGCGTCCTCCGTCGCTGCGGCAGGCGGGGAGGCGAGGGCGGCGTCGAGTTCCCTGGTGAGGCGGCGGGCGACGTCGGGGAACTTCGCTGCGACGTCGGTGGTTTCGCCAGGGTCGATGTCGAGATCGTAGAGCGAGTCGCGGACCTTCCGGGGGCCGTCCTTCACCTTCCCCTGTGGCATGCGCACGAGCTTCCACTGGCCTGAGCGGTAGCCGAACCGCCCCGAGCGGCCGTTGTCCTGCTGGACCAGCGCGGTTCGCCCGCTGGCCCCGGGCCTGCCCATCATCGCTCCCAGCACGTCCTCGCTGTCGGGAAAGACATCTTCGTCCGGCGGCCGGCCGGCGAGCGTCGCCAGGCTCCGGGGCAGGTCGATCGTGCAGACGATCTCCTCGCTGACCGCCGGCTCGATCGTGCCGGGCCACCAGGCGATGAACGGCGTGCGGGTGCCACCCTCGAAGACGCCGTACTTGCCGCCGCGGAACGGTCCGGCGGGTCGATGGTCACCGAGCTTTTCGACTGCGTCGTCCTTGTAGCCGTCGTCAAGGACGGGGCCGTTGTCACTGCAGAAGATCACCAGGGTCTCCTCCGCGATGCCGAGCCGCTCGAGGGCCCCAGTCAGTTCGGCGACGCACCAATCGAGCTGGACGATGCAGTCCCCCCGCGGCCCGAGGCCCGACATGCCGGCGAATCGCTCGTGCGGCACGCGGGGCACGTGGATGTCGTGGGAGGAGAAGAACAGGAAGAAGGCCGCGTCCGGACGGACCTCCCGCTGCGCCTCAATCCAGCGGATGCTCTCGGCGACCCAGGTGTCGGCAAGTTCCTCATCGCGGAACCGGGCCGCCTTGCCGCCCGTGTAGAACCCGATCCGGCCGATGCCGTTATGGATGGTGTTGTTGTGACCGTGCGACCAGTCCATCCGGAGCTCGTCGCGGTGGTCGAGGCCGTTGCGGTGATCGGCTGACGGCTGCTTGGTGCCCACCCAGAGCGGGTCAGCCGGGTCGAGCCCCCGCACGCGGTCCCCCTCGACAAAGACCTGGGGCACCCGGTCGTTGGTGGTCGGCAGGAGGAGGCAGTGATCAAAGCCAATCTCGAGCGGCCCGGGCACGAGCCTGCCGTTCCAGTCAGGGCCCTGGCCTGGCCGGCCCAGCCCGAGGTGCCACTTCCCGACGACCGCCGTGGCGTAGCCAGCCTCCTGGAGGGCGGCCGGCAGGGTGGGGGTGCCGGGCTGGATGATCGCGGCCGCGTTGGGCGGGGCGATCCCGGTCCCGGGCCGGCGGAAGGCGTATTCGCCGGTCAGCAGCGAATAGCGGGTGGGCGTGCAGGTCGAGGCCGAGCAGTAGCCGCTGGTGAACCGCCGCCCCTCGCGGGCCAGCCGGTCAATCGCTGGCGTCGCCACCGCGCCGCCCTGACAGGAAACGTCGCCCCAGCCGAGATCATCGGCGAGGATCACGATCACATTCGGTGGCCGCTCGGCCGCCGTGGCCGCCGTGGCGAACATGATCGCCAGGGCCCCGAGTGTCAGGCTGCGGTGCATGTGGATTTCTCCTGCTCGGTGCCAGGACACGACGTCGTGCCGCGGTTTCGGATCCCGTTCCGCAGGATACCCGGGAGGCCGTCGGTCCGACATCATCGGCCGAGAGACAGTTCAGCGGGATCAGAACGGTGGCAAGACGCACTCGGGATTGGGGATCGCCGGCACCGGGGCGTGGGTCGCCGCCTGCCAGGCGTCGAGTTCGCAGCGGAGTTCGGCTGCCAGAGCCGGACGCTCGGCCGAGAGGTCGTGCTCTTCGCCGGGATCGGCCTCGAGGTCGTAGAGGGCGGCCGTGTCGCTCTCGTGAAACTCGATCAGCTTCCAGCGGCCGCGGCGGAGGCTGGTCGAGGGAAAGCCGCGCCAGGAATAGGTCTTGCCGTCGGGCACGTCGATCGTGAGCCCCGCGCCCGGCAGGTAGAGCGGGTAGTGCCAGAAGATGCTCCGCTCCGCAATCGGCTCGCCCTGCAGCAACGGCGAGAGGTCGACGCCGTCGACGGGCTGATCCTCCGGCAACGCCGCGCCGGCGAGGGCTGCGAAGGTTGGCAGGAAGTCGACGCTCGTGATCGGCGTCTCGCAGGATGATTGGGGCTCGATCGTGCCGCTCCACCGCATGCAGCAGGGCACCCGGACCCCCGCCTCGAAGAGCGAGCCTTTCTCGCCGCGAAGTGGATCGAGCTGGGACACGAGCCGGAGGCCGCCGTTGTCGCTGATGAACACGATCAGCGTGTCGTCGCCGAGGCCGAGTGAGTCGATCGCCTCCACGACCCGGCCCACCGACCGATCGACCGCTTCGATCATCGCCGCGTAGGTCGGGTTGAAGCCCTTGCGCTTTGCTTTGGGGAGCTGGCCGAGCTTCTTTCGGTAGCGATCGATGACCTCCTGCCGGGCCCGATGGGGCGTATGCACGTCCCAGTGGCACAGATAGAGGAAGAACGGCTCGCTCCGATTCTCCCTGATGAAGGCCACCGCCCGATCGGTGAGCTGCTCGGCGACATCGACATCGCCGTAAAACTTTCCCTCCGGCCCCCCCACCCCGTCGGCGGAACTGACATCAAAGCCCTGCGTGTCGGGCCCGAGGTGCCACTTGCCCAGCCGGGCCGAACGGTAGCCGACGGTGGCGAGCAACTCGGGAATGCAGACGAAAGCCGGGGCGAGTTGGTTGCGAATCTCGAAAAGCTTTGCGGCCCGCTTCGCCAGGGCTTCGGGTTGTCGCTCGACCGCGGGAACAAGCAGCCGCATGAAGGCCGGATTCCCCTTGGCCCGGCCGGCCGGGGTGTAGATGTGATGCCGCGGCGGGTAGCAGCCGCTCATCAGGCAGGCCCGGGTCGGCGAGCAGTTGGGGCCGCCGCTGGCAGCCGCGGTGAAGACCATGCCCTCGCCGGCCAGCCGGTCGATGTGGGGCGTCTCGAAGAACTCCGCCCCCATGAAGCCGACGTCCTGCCAGCCGAGGTCGTCGGCCATGATGAAGACGACGTTCGGTCCGCGGGCTGGGGCCATCGTCGTGGCCAGGGCCAGGCAGGCCGGCAGAAGGAACAGGCGGACAATGCGGATGAGCGGCATCAATGAGCGTGTCACGTGGAGCGATTCCCGACTGGTTTCGCGGAAGATTCCTGTTCCCGACTGTGGCAGGAATCGGCGTGGCGGGCAAACCCACGGTGATGCCCGGCTGCAACGGTCTCGGCCCAGACGCGGTCATCAATCGACCGCGACGCCACTCTGACTGGTTGCGGAAGCGGTCTTGCCGGGACTATCGTGCGATGCGACGGCGGCGGGAGCAGCAGCCAACGCATGGCTGCCGACCGCCCGTCCGGAACCCTTCCAGCAGGAGAAGAAGCGCGTGCAGCGAGTCGCAGTGTGTCTGGTCGTGGTGTGT
>CALGAS010000003.1 GCA_937959175.1 uncultured bacterium
GGCCGCCGCCGCGGCGAGGTTCGGATAGTCGCGGTCGAGGGCGGCCTGGTCGTAGTACCAGTGGACCGGCATCGCCACCGCATCGGCGACGAGCGACCCCAGGAAAGCGGCCTCGGCGGGATCCGGTGGACGGCTCGTCGGCGAGGCCTCGGCGGCTGCGGCAGCGGGCTCGGGGGGGCTGTTCATCATGACCTCAGGGGGCAAGGGTGAGCTGTAGAAATGAGCGAACCTGCGGGCTGGCCGGCTCGTCGAAGAACGTGGCGGCCGGGGCGAGCACCGGAACCTTCCCGTCGGCCACGAACGCGATCTCGTCGGCGACGCGACGGGCAAAGCCCATCTCGTGGGTGACCAGCACGAACTGGCCCCCCTCGGCCCGCAGTTCCGCGATCATCTCGAGCACCTCGGCCCGCATCTCGGGGTCGAGGGCCGAGGTGGGCTCGTCGAGAAACAGCCGCCTCGGCCGCACGACCAGCGCCCGCAGGATCGCGATTCGCTGCTTCTGGCCGCCGGAGAGTTCGGCAGGCCGCTTGTGGGCGTGTTCGGCCAGGCCGAACCGCGCGAGGGGCTCGGCGACCCGCTCGCGGGCGGCGGCCGCCGAGAGGCCGTGGACGTGGATCAGCGGAAGGAGGAGGTTGTCCATCGCCGTTAGATGCGGGAAGAGATTGTATGCCTGGAAGACCGTGCCGACGGTGCGGCGATAACGCCGCAGCTGGTCCTCGTCGCGGGGCAGCGGCTCGCCGTCGAAGGCGACCCGTCCGCTGGTGGGCACGTCGAGCCCGGCGAGGATCCGCAGCAGGGTCGACTTGCCGCCGCCCGACGGCCCGACGAGGACGAGCGTGCCGATGTCGCCGGTTGCCAGCGACAGGCTGTCGAGCACGGTGGCGGTGCCGGAAGGCCGGCCGCCCGCCCCGCGGATCGGAAACTGCTGCACGAGGTCTTCGACGACGAGGTTCATGGGGAAGCGGCAGCCGGCATCAACCGGTCTCGTAGCGAAAGTGTCGCTCCAGCCAGCGGGCCAGAGCCGAAAGCGGCAGCGTGAGCACGAGGTAGCCGGCCGCCAGCGGCAGGTAGCTCTCCAGGGTCGAGTAGGTGAAGGAGTTGACCTCCTGGGCGGCCAGCGTGAACTCCGAAATCGCGATCACCGACAAGAGCGACGAGTCTTTGACCAGCGAGACCAACTGGCCGGCCACGGCCGGCAGGACGAGCCGCACCGCCTGCGGCAGCACGACCAGCCGGAGGATCTGCCAGGGCGCAAGCCCGATCGCCCGGCCGCTGTCGATTTGGGCCTTGGGGATCGCGTCGAGGCCGCCCCGGAAGATCTCGGCCATGTAGGCGCCGCTGAAGAGCGACAGCAAGAGCACACCTGCGAGGTAGCGATTCTCGAGGCCCACGGCCGTCGCGACGACATAGAACCCGATCAGCAGTTGCACTAAGAGCGGCGTGCCGCGAATCAGCTCGACGTAGACGCGGCCGAACGCCTCGCAGAGGACGTTGCCCGACCGCAGCAGCATCGCGGTCGCAGCGCCCAGCAGCGTGCTGACAACGAGGGCCGCCAGGCTGATCCCGACCGTCACCAGCCATCCCTGCAGAAACTTCTGGCGGTAGTCCCAGACCCCCGCCCAGTTCCACTCGTAGTTCACGCGGGCGAAGGCCGCCGCCAGGGCAGCGGCGAAGACCACGACGACGATTCCGTGCGCAAGCCAGCGGGGCATTTCGAGAGCCTACCACGCGCGGGCTCGGGGTGAGCCCGTATTACGGCGCGTCCTCGACTTGGAAAAGGGTACAGGCACCTCGCTTCGCTCGGAGCCAGTCCCCTTTTCCATA
>CALGAS010000004.1 GCA_937959175.1 uncultured bacterium
GACCAGCCGACATGATGGTCGCCCATCGGGCCCATGTAGGCGATATCTTCCTCGTGCGACCAGATCGCCTTCATCGGAGCCGGGTCGCCGGTGAACATCACATTGAGCGCCTCGTGGAAATCGGCGACGGCTTGCGTGACGCCGGCGACGTCGGCATCGGCTGCCGGTGCGAGGCTGCCGGAGAGACCGGCCAAGGCTACGGCAAGGGCAAGTCTCGAAGAGTGATGCATCATAAATGTTCCCACTAGCAAAAATTAAATCGATCCCGCTGCCGGCAAACGGCCGGCCGCCGCGGATGTATGCCCGCTGAAGCCTGGAATCTAGCAGGTCTGGCGAGAGCGAGGCCGGACGGCGTCCGTCGGGGACGTCCTGCGGCGGCTTGGAACCGTCCCGGGCTCCTCACGGCAGGCGGCCGGTCAGCAGGCGGCAGGCTTCGAGATATCGCTCGCGGGTCTGGGCGACGATCTCGGCGGGGAGTTCGGGCGGCGGGCTCGATTTGTCCCAGCCGCTGTGTTCGAGCCAGTCGCGGACGAACTGCTTGTCGAAGGAGTCGGGCACGCGGCCCTCGCCGGCGGCCGCTGCCGGCCAGAATCGGGAGCTGTCTGGCGTGAGCACCTCATCAACGAGGAGCAGCGAGCCGTCGGCGAGCCGTCCCCATTCCAGTTTCGTATCGGCCAGCACGATCCCGCAGGCAGCGGCGTGCTCCACACCGCGCTGGTAGACCTCGATGCTCCGCTGGCGAAGCAGGGTGGCGAGGTCGTCTCCGATGGCGGCAGCCATCACCTCGAACGACACGTTCTCGTCATGGCCGTCGGTGGCCTTGGTGGCCGGCGTGAAGATCGGCTCGGGAAGGCGATCGCCGGGCCGCAGGCCGGCCGGCAGCGGGACGCCGCAGACGGTGCCCTGCTGCTCATATTCAACGAGGCCCGAGCCGGCCAGCCAGCCGCGAACGACGCATTCATACGGGATCACCTCGGCCCGCGTGACGAGCATCGTGCGGCCGCGGAGCGGAGCGAGGTCGATCTCCGCCGGCAGGCCCATCGCATCGACGTCGGTCGTGAGCAGGTGGTGGGCGATCGGATTGGGGCCGCTGGCGAGGCGGTCGAACCAGAAAGCCGAGATCGTGGTGAGGACGCGGCCCTTGTCGGGAATCGGTGTCGGCAGGATCCAGTCGAAGGCGCTGATCCGATCAGTGCTCACGATCAGCATCGCCTCGCCGAAGGCGGGCGATCTGAGGCGGTAGCAGTCGCGGACCTTGCCGCGGAGAGGCGGACCGAGGGGGAGATCGGTGGTGGTGACGCAAGGAGCGACGGACATGGCACAGGTTGTACGAGACCGGCTCGTTGCTGGCCAACGTCGGCGGGTTTTCGGGCCTCCGCCGGCGGGCGAGTCGGCAGCGGCGTTGGCGGCTTCAGCAGAAGTCGCGGGCCATGCGGGGCAGGGCAGGGGCCGTTTCCGTTGCCGATGTCAGCCGCGTGGCCACGATGTGCACCACCGATCCCCGCCGCTGGATGCGGCCCTCCACCATGAGCACCGCCGCCCGGCGGGCAGCGTGGTCGGCGGCGGCCCAGACATCCGGGCGGACCACGATGTTGGCAGCGGCGGTTTCATCCTCGATCGTCAGAAAGATCATCCCCTTGGCGGTGGCGGGCCGCTGGCGACAGAGGGCGATGCCCGCCACGCGGACGCGGCGACCCTCCGGAGCGGCGTTGGCGGCGGCAAGTTTTACGATGCCCTCGGCCGCCAGTCGCTCCCGCTCGAAGGCCAGCGGATGGCCGGCCAGCGAGAGGCCGCCGGTGCGATAGTCGGCAATCACCTCCTCCTGCGGCGTCATCGGCTCGAGGCCGAGCGTGTCGGCGTCGGGGTCGTCATCATCAAGACCGTTCAAGAGCGGCTGGCTGGCCGGCTTGTCCGTCCGTTGCATCGCCTCCCAGATGGCCTGCCGGCGGGAAAGGCCGAGCGAGGCGAGACCGCCGGCCCGCGCCAGATGTAAAACAGCCTCGCGGTCGAGCCCGGCCCGCCGGCAGAGATCCCGTGGCCGCCGGAAGAGCCCGGCGCGGCGTGCTGCCACGATCCGCTCGGCCTCGGCCTCGCCGAGGCCGTAGACCTGCTCGAGCCCCAGCCGGAGGGCCGGCGGAGGCTCGCCCGGACCGAGGCCTTCTATGCCTTGGGCTCTGCCGCTGGTTTCTAGGGTGGCATGCCAATCGCTCGCGTTCACATCGGCCGGCAAGACCTCGACGCCGTGGGCCCGGGCATCGCGAATCAGCTGGGCCGGCGCGTAGAAGCCCATCGGCTGGCTGCCAAGCAAGGCCGCGGTGAAGGCGGCCGGGTGATGCCGCTTCAGCCAGGCCGAGACATAGACCAACAGCGCGAAGCTCGCCGCATGGGATTCCGGGAAGCCGTATTCGCCAAAGCCGCGAATCTGGTTGAAGACATGCTCCGCGAAATCCCGGGAGAGCCCCCGGGCGAGCATGCCGGCGACAAGCTTCTTGTGAAACTCGTCGATCAGCCCCGGTCGCCGCCAGGCTCCCATCGCCCGCCGAAGTTGATCGGCCTCGCCGGGTGTGAAGCCGGCGGCCACCACCGCCAGCCGCATCGCCTGTTCCTGGAAGAGCGGCACGCCGAGGGTCTTCTCCAAGACCTCGCGAATCGCGTCGTTGGGGTAGGTGACGGGCTCCTCGCCGGCCCGCCGCCTGAGATAGGGATGCACCATGTCGCCCTGGATCGGCCCCGGCCGCACGATCGCCACCTCGATCACGAGGTCGTAGAAGCACCGCGGCTTGAGCCGGGGCAGCATGCTCATCTGGGCCCGGCTCTCGATTTGAAACACGCCCACCGTGTCGGCCCGCGAGATCATCTCGTAGACGGCCGGATCCTCGGCCGGCACGGTGGCCAGGGTGAGCCGCGGGCCGCCGGCCTCGGCGATGAGATCGAAGGCCCGGCGAATCGCCGTCAGCATGCCGAGGGCGAGGCAGTCGACCTTGAGGATGCCGAGCTCATCGAGGTCGTTCTTGTCCCACTGCACGATCGTGCGGCCTGGCATCGTGGCCGGCTGCACCGGCACCAGCTCGGTGAGCCGGCCGCGGGTCATCACCATTCCGCCGACATGCTGCCCGAGATGCCGCGGAAAGCCGACGAGCTGGCCGACGAGCGACACGAGCCTCGTGCCGGTGTCGCTCGCGGGGTCGAGCCCCGCTTCGGCCAGCCGCGTCGGCAGCTCCGCAACGGAATCACCCACGTCGAGCACGCCGGCGATTTGGTCGACCCGGTCGAGCGAGAGCCCCAGCGACTTGCCGACGTCGCGGGTGGCCGACCGCAGCCGATACGAGATCACCTCGGCCGTCATCGCGGCCCGGTCGCGGCCGTAGGTCTCGTAGATGTATTGGAGCACCTCCTCGCGGCGGTGATGCTCGAAGTCGACGTCGATGTCGGGGGCTTCGCACCGCTCCCGGCTGACGAACCGCTCGAAGAGAACGTTCATCCGGGCTGGATCGACCGAAGTGATCCCCAGGCAGTAGCAGACCGCCGAGTTGGCCGCGGAGCCACGACCCTGGCAGAGAATACCCCGCCGGCGGGCAAACCGGACGATGTCGAAGACCGTCAGGAAGTAGGCCTCGTAGCCGAGTTCGGCGATCAGGGAAAGCTCGCGATCGACAAGCTCGCGAACCTTCCCGGGAATCCCGTTGGGATACCGTTTGCGGGCCCCCTTCCAGGCCAGATGGGCAAGCTGGTCGCTCGCTGAGCGGCCCGGCGGGACGGTGGCAGGGGGATATTCATACTTCAGCTCGTCGAGGGAAAACGTGCAGGCCGCGGCAATCTCGGTGGCCCGCTCGACCGCGCCGGGCAGGGCCGCAAACCGCTCGGCGATCCGCCCGCGCTCATGGAGATACCGCTCGCCGTTGGAGAGCAGCCGGCCGCGGATGCCCTCGACCGTGCTGCCGTGACGTACTGCCGTGAGCACGTCGAAGAGTGGCAGGCGGCTCCGCTCGTGGTAGCGGACATCACCCGCCGCCGCGATCGGCACGCCAGCCAGGCGGGCAACGCGGCCAAACCACTCGAGCCGTTCGGCGTCGTCTCCCTCGCGGGCCACCTCGGCGAGGGCCCAGAGCCGGTCGTCGAAAATCCACCGCCAGTGGGCGAGGTGCTCGTAGGTGTCTCGGAGGCGATCGTCGTCGAACACGTCACCGTGGCAGCCGGGGCCAGCCGATGCCAGCGGCAGGCCGGCCAGCAGGCCGTGGGCATGGCAGGCGATGTCGTCGCTGGTCAGCAGGCAGCGGCCGGCCCGACCCGGCGGGTCATCCTCACCTCCGTCGGTGGGAAACGGGGGTGTCTGGCGATCGCCGGCCTGCCGCGGAGCATCCGCCTCGGCGGCCCGGGCGTAGCCGCGGGTGAGCAGCTGGCAGAGGTTCGCGTAGCCGGCGGCGGTGGCGGCCCAGACGACTAGCGGCGGGGCATCGACCGGCTCGAGACGGGCGCCGACGACGAGCTTGATGCCCAGTTCGTTGGCGGCGGCATGAGCCCGCACGATGCCAGTGAGCGTAGCCTGATCGGTAATCGCCAGGGCCTCGTAGCCGAGGGCCGCCGCTCGGGCGACGAGTTCTTCAGGATGGGATGCACCCTGCAGAAACGAGAAGTTGCTCGTGCAGTGGAGTTCGGCGTAGCGGGGCGGAGCACTGGTCATTTCGGTGGCTCGGTCTGGTTGCGTATAGATGACGGGGTTGCGCGCAGGCTCGGGGTTGCCCGTGCCGTGTCGGTGAGGTCTGCCGCACGCAGGCTCG
>CALGAS010000005.1 GCA_937959175.1 uncultured bacterium
TGGAAAAGGGGGCTGGCTCCGAGCGAAGCGAGGTGCCTGTACCCTTTTCCAACTCGAGGACGCAGGGAATGAGGCTGCGTGAGGGGAGCCCTCCGGATGGCACGAGCCACCCCGAGCCCGTTGGTGCGGTGGGCCTAGAAGGCGCCGACGTTGAAGCCGACGTAGGCGCCGAAGGGACCGGCCATGACATGCATGCCGCTGCCCTTGACGTCGGAGAAGGGCTGCTTGCCGCCGCCACCGCCACCGCCGCCGCCACCACCGCCGCCGCGATACGGCGAGAACGACGCGCCCCTGGTCTGGGCCATGGCCGCCTTGGCCGCGGCTGCCGTCTGGGCACGGTTGGTGGCCGCGACCTGCAGCATCGCCTCGCGGCCCTGGTCGAAGGCCTGCTGCTGCTGCTGGAGCGAGGCCTTCTTCTGCTCGATCCGGTCGACCTCCTGCTGGAGCTGGGCGGCGGTCATCGTCACCACGTTGGGCACGTCCTTGAGGACCTGGGCCCGCTTCTGATCGCTCATGGCCGCGAGATACTGGCCCACCCAGGCCCGGGCATCCTTGGCCTCCGCCGACTCCATCACCTTGAACTTCGCGTCGAGATCATCGAGCAGATACTCGAGTTCATACGACGACAGCCCCGCGACGCGACGGTTGAAGTCGGCCTTGATCTGGTTGACCTGCTGGGGCGTGTAGATCTTCTGGGCCGAGAGCCACTCGCCGAGTTCGAAGATCGCCCGCCGCCATCTGGGGCTGCTCATGATCTGGGCCTTGCGGGCCACGTCGTCTGGGGCCGCCGCCTTTCCGCCCCCGTCGGCCGCCGCTGGCTTCTCACCAGGAGCCGGGGAGGAACTGGCGGTCGGCCCGTCGGCCGCCACGGCCGAAGCCGAAATCAGCAGGAGCCCGAGGCTGCCGGCGATCCAGGGAAGCGTCTGCCGTCGGCCTGATGCGTGAACGAGGTTCATTGATTTCCTCCCGGCTGGCTGCCACCCGCGAGCGGCTTGCGGATCATGGTCATGTTCACCGGCGGCACATGCTCGCTGCCGACATGGGTGGGCAGTGATTGCCAGACGCAGCGGTCCTTGCCGTCGTAGGTATAGATGTTGAGCGAGGTCGACTGGCTGCCGTTGATCATCACGGCCCGGGCCTGGGCGACCCAGGAACGGCCGTCGCGGGTCCAGGTGGCCTCGCCATGGCTGCCATCCGAGCCGAAGACCCATGACCGGATCGTCTCGGTGAGCGGATCCCAGCCGATCCGCTGCGTGATCGTCAGCGGCGGCGCGTCGGGCGAATGGGTGATCGTCATCACCCGATTGAGAAAGGTCTTGGACGGATTCCAGCGAGTCGAGACTTCGATTACGGGGCGGCCCTCGGCTCCAGGCCCGGCCGAATCCTCGACCACGACCCAGTCGCCCACCATCCACTCCAGATCGGCGAGCGCTTCGACCCCGCTGACCTCGCCCCCGCGGGCCTCCCGCAGCGCCGCCAGTTTCCAGGTGCCCTCGTGCTTGACCCAGGTGGCCGAAAAACGGCCGGTCAGGGGCTGGCCGGCATCGGGTGTCACCTCGACCATGCCGTCCTCGATCGCCACTTCGTCGGAGAGGAAGCGGAGGCTCGTCTCATGGATCTCAAACTGCGGCCGGCCCGAATCGCCGGCGGGAGCCTTCTCGAGCGATACCGCGTCGCGGCCCACCATCCGATTGCCCATCGCATCGACGATGTCGCCATCGGGCGTCCAGAGGGCGGCGAGTTTCTCGGTGTCACCCTGATCGAGCGCCGCCAGATAGGCCTTGGCCGCAGCGCGAATCGCTGCCTCGTCGGCCGCTCGCGGCGAGGTGGCCGCGTCGGCGGCGGCCGCGTCCGACGACGCGAAGCCGGCTAGCGTCGGCAGGGCGGCCGAGCAGGCTCCGCAGACGATCAAGAGGGCGGTCGCCAGGCGGCCGCAGCCCGGGGATGACGACGGGCGGGAAACAAAAGACATGCGTGCACTCCCACAAGGGGCTGATGACGAAAAATCGGTGGATGATGAGACCGAGTGGGTCGGCGAGGACGCGTCTCATCGCCAACGACTCAGGCTTCAAGTGTACCCCCCGCTGTGCCACCGGGGAAGAAACAGGCCGCCAGTCGCGTGTCTCCGGGCTGGATTCTCCGGTCGCCAGCTTCTGGTACCGTGCAGAGCATGCGACCTCCCGATCCCGTCTCCCTGCTGGCCGATCTCGTGCGGCGGCCGAGCGTCAACCCGATGGGTCGCGATCTGTCGGGGCCGGAGTACCTCGAAGGGCGGGTGAGTGACTATCTCGGTCAACGGCTCACGGCGGCGGGAATCACCTGGGTGCGGCAGCATGTCGCCCCGGGACGCGACAACATCCTCGCCAGGCTCGAGGCGACGGTCGCCGATGCCCCGCTCCTGCTCTGGGATGCCCATCAAGACACGGTGCCGGCCGAGGGGATGACGATCGAGCCCTTCACGCCCCAGATTCAGGACGGCCGGCTCTCCGGCCGAGGCAGTTGCGACGTCAAGGGAGGGCTGGCGGCGATGGTCGCGGCCCTCGAGCGGCTGGCGGTCGCCGACGTCCGACACGCCACCGTCGTCCTGGCGGCGACGGTCAATGAAGAGTTTGGCTTCTCGGGCGCCCTCGCGGTGACGGGCCTCTGGGACGCCGCTGCTGAAAGGGATCCCGCAGCCGCAAAGCTGCTGGAACGGCGGCCCGACCTCGCCATCGTGGCTGAGCCGACCGGGCTCGATCTGGTCGTCACCCACAAAGGCTCGCTCAAGTGGCGAATCCGGGTTCACGGCCGCGCCTGCCACGGGGCTTTCCCGGAGCAGGGCGACAATGCCCTCTACACCGCCGGGCGAGTGGCCCTGGCCATCGAGGACCTCGCGGGGGAACTGGGCGGTCGCCATCCAGATCATCCCTGCGGCCCCCCCACGCTCAGCCTCGGCACGCTCCACGGCGGCAGCGGCGTCAATCTCGTTCCCGACCTGGCGATCCTCGAGGTCGAACGGCGGATCCTCCCCGAGGAGTCGGCAGCCGAGGCCCGTCAGGAGGTGATCGACCGGATCGCCGCAGCCTGCCCCGGGGCTCGGATCGAGCACGACGAACCGTTCAACGATGCCTACGGCCTGGCCGACGGCACCGAAGCACCGACGGCGTCCGCCTGGGTCGAAGCGGTTGCCCGGGCCGCGATGCCGGCCGGCGGCGGCCGCCGCACCGCCGCCCGCTACGGCACCAACGCCGGCGTCTATGCCGCGGCAGGCGTGCCGAGCATCGTGTTTGGCCCCGGCTCGATCGAGCAGGCCCACACGGCCGACGAGTGGATCGATCTCGCCCAACTGCTCGCCGCCACCGACATCCTTGCCGCGACGGTGGCCGGCCCCGTGTGATCGCGGTGGCAGGGCTGGTACAACAGTCGCCGAATCGGCCCCACCGTTGGCGGTCGACGAAGAGCATCATTCCCGAGGCGGAGAGGAGAATCCCACGACCATGGCAGGCAGGATCGCCGTGAAAGGCCCCGTCGTCGAGCTCGACGGCGACGAGATGACGCGGATCATCTGGCAGTTCATCAAGGACAGGCTGATCCTGCCCTACCTCGAGATCGACCTCCGCTACTACGACCTCTCGGTCCAAAACCGGGACGCCACCGACGACCAGGTGACGATCGACGCGGCCGAGGCGATCAAGGCATGCGGCGTCGGCGTGAAGTGCGCCACGATCACACCCGACGAAGCCCGGGTGGAGGAGTTCGGCCTCAAGAAGATGTGGCGGAGCCCCAACGGCACGATCCGCAACATCCTCGGCGGCGTGATCTTCCGTGAGCCAATCATCATCTCCAACATTCCCCGCCTGGTGCCGGGCTGGACCAAGCCGATCGTCGTCGGCCGCCATGCCTTCGGCGACCAGTACCGGGCCACCGACGTCAAGATTCCCGGCCCGGGCTCGCTGACCCTCACCTACACGCCGGCCGACGGCTCGGCCCCGATGGAGATGGAGGTCTACGACTTCCCGTCTCCCGGCGTCGCCCTTGCGATGTACAACCGCGACGACTCGATCCGCGACTTCGCCCGGGCGAGCTTCCGCTACGGCCTGGCCCGCGACTATCCGGTTTATCTTTCGACCAAGAACACGATTCTCAAGCAATATGACGGCCGCTTCAAGGATCTCTTCCAGGAGGTCTTCGACGCCGAGTTCAAGGAGGCGTTCACCGCCCGGGGCCTGACCTACGAGCACCGCCTGATCGACGACATGGTCGCCTGCGCGATGAAGTGGGAGGGGGGCTATGTCTGGGCCTGCAAGAACTACGACGGCGACGTCCAGAGCGACATCGTCGCCCAGGGCTTCGGCTCGCTCGGCCTGATGACGAGCGTCCTGATGACACCCGACGGCAAGACGGTCGAGGCCGAGGCCGCCCACGGCACGGTGACCCGGCACTACCGCCAGCACCAGCAGGGCAAGCCGACGAGCACCAACCCGATCGCCTCGATCTTCGCCTGGACCCGCGGCCTGATGCACCGCGGCAAGCTCGACGACACGCCCGACGTGAGCCGCTTCGCCGAGACGCTCGAGCGGGTCTGCATCGAGACGGTCGAGGCGGGCAAGATGACCAAGGACCTGGCCCTGCTGATCGGCAAGGACCAGCCCTACCTCAACACCCAGGACTTCCTGGCCGCCCTCGACGAGGGCCTCGCCGCGGCGATGTGACGGGGTACCCGCCCGCAGGCTCGGGGCGGGCCCGGATTCCGCGTGTCCTCGAGTTGGAAAAGGGTACAGGCACCTCGCTTCGCTCGGAGCC
>CALGAS010000006.1 GCA_937959175.1 uncultured bacterium
GGATGGCCCAACGGCCCGCAGTCCCCCCGGCTCGCGCCGGGGGGCTTGTATGCGTTGCGACGCGCGGAATGCGGGGTCGCGAGGGGTAGTCCCTTACCGGGTGCCGGCGAGGCGGTGCTTTTCGTGCTCGATTCGCCGGCGGTTGTAGGCCGCGATCACCTCCTTGCGGCGGAGCATGCCCAGCAGCCGGCCTCGATCATCCGGATTGACCACCGGCAGTTCATCGACGTTCAGCGAGGTGAACTTGCCGAGCGCGGAGTTGAGGTCTTCATCTGGCCGGACGGTCACCACCTTCCCCTTCATCACGTCCCGGGCGTTGGCGATCCGCCAGATGGCGTCGTCGTAGAGGTAGCCGCGGACATCCTCCGCCGAGAAGATGCCGACCATGCGGCCCTCATCGTCAACCACCGGAAAGTACCGCTGGGTCGATTCCGCCAGGGCATGGACGATGCCCTCGAGCGATTCTCCCTCGTGGATCAAACGAGGCGGGCGATCGCGGCGGTAGACGCTCTCGACCTGGATGCCTTCCAGCACATCGACGAAGAAGTCGCCTCGATGGGCGGGCGAGTCGAGACGGGTCGGCACCTGCTTTTCGTAGAGCGTCCAGCGGCGACCGAGGAGAAAGGTGAGCGTCGAGACCCAGAGCGTCGGCAGGAGGAGGCCGTAGCCGCCGGTCATCTCGCTGACCATCAGCACGGTCGAGAGCGGAGCCCGGGCACACCCCGAGAAGAACCCGGCCATCCCCACGATGGCGAAGGCCTGCGGCTGACGAACGAGTTCCGGCCACCAGGCGTGGAAGAGCTGGCCGACCGCCGAGCCGAGGCAGCCCCCGATCACCATCGACGGGCCGAAGACACCGCCGGAGCCACCGGAACTGATCGTCAGCGAGGTCGTCAGAATCTTCACGAGGGCCACGGCCACCAGCAGCGGCACCGCCACGTCGAGCGTGCCGGCCATCGTCTTTTGGAGCGTGCCGTAGCCGCTGCCGAGCACCGCCAGGGCGTCACGGTCGCCGCCGAAGCCGAAGTACATCGCCAGGCCGACCAGCCCGGCCAGGGCCGCCCCGATCATCGGACGCACGTGGGGCACGATCGGGAGCCGCTTGAACAGGGCGTGGAGCCCGTAAAACGTCTTGATGTAGAGCACGCCCGCCACGACCAGCACGATCGCCATGGCACCGTAAGGCAAGAGTTCCAGCGGCGAGCCGACGCCATAGAAGACGTGGCGGCCGAAAAGGGGCGTGAAGCGGATCTCGGGCGGCAGCCAGAGACAAAACACCGAGTAGGCGATCGCCGAGGACATCGCCGCCGGCACCACCGCATCGCTCTCGATGTCGGCCTCGCGGTAGAGGATCTCCCCGGCAAACACGGCCCCGGCCAAGGGGGCCCGGAAGATCGCCCCGACGCCCGCGCCCATGCCGGCGGCGAGCATAATCCGCCGGTCGCGGGCGGAAAGCTTGAGAATCCCGCCGAGGAACGAGGCGAACCCGGCTCCGATCTGGGCGATCGGCCCCTCGCGGCCCGCCGAGCCCCCCGTGCCCAGAGTGATCGCGGAGGCGATCGTCTTGACGATCGGGATCCGGCCGCGGATTTCGCCCCGCTTGTTGTGGAAGGCGTCGATGGCCGCATCGGTGCCGTGCCCTTCGGCCTCCGGGGCGAACGTGTAGACGAGCAGGCCAGAGGCGAGCCCGCCGGCTGCCATCACCGCCACGAGGATCCAGGGCCGAAAATCACCCTCGACCGGCTCGAAGAGGGCCCCTTCGGCCGCCGCCTCCCCGGGCTCCAGTTGGGCAGCCTGCGCCAGAGCGTAGTGCTGGACGACCTGCCCGACGACGTGGAAGGCGATGCCGCCGAGCCCCGCTACCACCCCGATCACCGCCGACAGCATGAACCACTTGCCCGTCGAGCCAAGCTCGAAGTCGCGGATTGCCGAAAGCAGATATTTCACGCGGGAGAGAACTGGCCAGCGAGTTGGCCGGGGGTGCGGCGAGGGACACTTTGAGAACTATAGCACGGAACTCACCGATACCACGCAACTCGTCGCATGCGGTAGCTCATCAGCGGCTCGCCGGGCTCTCCCGACGGCCGTCTCCGATGGCGATCAGATAGGCCATCGCGATCTCGTCGATTCCCTCTTCCAAGAACGTCACCCGCGAGTCTCCCCACAAGGCCTGCACCCCCCCCCGATGGCGGCTACGAGGGGCGCTCGAGAGATAGAACCACATCCCGAAGGGCTGCCAGGTGCCGCAGGGCATGCCGGCCTGTTCGGCAGCGTCAGCCTCCGGGCAGGCATAGAGCACGTCGGCGTTGATCGCACTGGAATCGACGTTGGGCCGCTGGGTGTGTCCCAGGCTGAAAATCGAGTGACGGAACGCACCGCCATCGGGAGGCTCATGGTGCATGTCGAAGGCCAGGACACAGGCTCCGTTCCAGCCAACGGACCAGACGCCGCGGGCATCCTGCGGGTTGGTGCCGGCCCGCACCTCCGAGGCGACGAGCGTGGCCTGGAGGCCCTCGCTGGCGTCTGCAAGCCGGGGCCGCTCACGCCAGGCCAGCAAGGCCGGATAGAGATGCTGGTACTCCACGTGGTAGGGGCTCGCCCAGGCGGCGTAGTTGCCGCGGCCGCAGGTCTGGCCCCTGGTGAGCTTCTCGTCGACAAACCCTCCCGACCCGCCGCCGTCGCTTGGGCAGATCAAAATTGGCAGCCGCTCCGCCGCCGGGCCGGCCGCCTGCCCCGGAGCTGCCTCAAACAGACTCTCCGCCAGATTGAACCGGTCGTAGAGCGGCTGCTCGTCAAGGTACGGCAGAATCTGCACGACCCAGGAATGGGAGGTTCCGGCCCGGGGATCGAAGTCGTCCCAGAAGCCGACGGTTCCCGAGGTGACGGTTTTCGGCAGCAGCTGGCGGGCGACATGGTGGGCATGGATCGCCTGCCCGAGTTGCCGGAGGTTGGAACTGCACTGCACCAGCCGGGCCGCTTCTCGGGCTCCCTGCACGGCAGGCAGGAGAAGGGCGATCAGAAGCCCGATGATTCCGATCACCACCAGCAGTTCGACGAGTGTCATGCCTCGCCGCCGGCCGCCACCGCGTGGCTGCCGGAAACACCCTGAGTCCATGGGATCCCCGCTGCCTCGCATCCGCTCTGCCCGTGTTCTCGCTGCCGTTTCCCTGAGACTACCCGAAAAGTCCCCTCCGAGGGCCGAGAGGCTCAGCCATCGTCAGACCCCTCGAGGGCGTCGATGAGTGCTGCCCCGCAGGAATCGCTCCAGACATTGACGGCCGTTCGCCCCATGTCGAGCACGCGGTCGACCGCCAGAATCATCCCCTGGGATTCCGCCGGCAGCCCCACGGCCTGCAGGATGATCGCCATCATCACCAGGCCCGCATGCGGGATACCCGCGGCCCCGATGCTCGCCAGCAACGCCGTCACGCAGACGACAATCTGCTGGGCCAGCGGCAGGTCGTGGCCGAAGTGCAGCTGGGCGATGAAGAGCACTGCCACCGCCTCATAGAGCGCGGTGCCATCCATGTTGATTGTCGCCCCCAACGGGAGGACGAACGAGCCCACCCGGTTGCGGACGCCCCCTCGCGATTCGACGCAGTCGAGCGTCAGGGGGAGCGTGCCGTTGCTCGAGGCGCTCGAGAAGGCCGTCAACAGGGCCGGTGACATCGCCCGGGCAAACTGCCAGGGGCTGCGGCGGGCCACGAATCGCAGCAGCAGAGGAAGCGTGACAGCGGCATGAACTGCCAACGCCGCAGCGACCGTGACCATGTAGGCCGAGAGTGACACGAATACCGCCGCCCCCTGCGTCGCGGTCGTGGCGGCCACCAGAAAGAACACCCCCAGCGGGGCCAGCCGGATGATGGCGTGAGTCATCGCCATCATCACGGCGAAGCCCGCATCGGCCGCCCGGTGGACCCGGTCGGCAATCTCGCCGCCCACCCGCAGGGCGAAGATCGCGAAGGCGAGCGTGAAGGCGATGATCGAGAGGAAGTTGGGCTCGACGACCGCCGCGAAAGGATTTTCAGGAATCAGGTTCTCGATCTGCTGAAAGAGGATGTCGGCCAGTCCGCTGCCGGCAGCGATCTCCTCGGCGGGAGCGACTTCCCGCGGCGCTCCGCCGAGCCCTGGGCGGAAGATGTTGACCGCCAGCAGTCCGGTGAGGATCGCCAGGATGCTTGTCGAAACGTAGTAGGCGATCGTCCGGCCGAACATCCGCCCGAGGTGGGCCGCGCCGCCGAGGCCCATGATCCCACTGGCCAGCGAAGCGACCACCAGCGGCACCGCCACCATTTTGAGCATCCGCAGGAAGAGGTTGCCGAGCCGCTGGAATCGACCGCCCCAGAGGTTGGCGGGCGACGTGCGGGCTCGCCTCGCCAGACGGGCCAGTTCCGGTCGCTCGGCGGCCAGTTCGTCGAGGGAGTGAAACCGCAGGCCATCGTCAGCGGCAGTGTGGCCGACTTCGACGCGTTCGCCCTCCCCCTCTTCGTCGATCGTCTCAATCACCATCCGGCCGACCGTGTCGGAGATGGTGACGCTTGTCAGGCCTGCCGGGAGATCGGTGGAGAAACTCGTCGTCGCCGTCCCGGCAAGGGCGTTGAGGGCCACGCCGATGGCGGCCCCGGCAACCATCCCGATCGCGATCTGCCAGTGGAGAGCGAGCCGAATCATGCCAGGGTTGTACCCGATTTGGTGCGGCCCGCGGCGGCCCTAAAAAGCCAGCATGAGCTGCGTCTGAATCGCGGTGCCTGAGAAGCCGGCCCGGTAGGGGTAGAGGAAGTTC
>CALGAS010000007.1 GCA_937959175.1 uncultured bacterium
CCTCCTGGGTCGGCGAACTGGCGGCAAACTCGCTGAACGAGCGGAACTCCTGAGACTGGGTACCGAGTTGGAAGTAGGAAAGATGGACGCCGCGATTGTTGTAGGACCAGCCGCCCTCGTAGCGGTTGCCCCAGGTCATCTTGGTTCGCAGCCAGCTCGTATTGAGGTCGAACTCGGTTGGCTCGGCCCCGATCTCGAAGTAGGTGACGTCGGGAGCCGCCTGCCGCACCTCCTCGGACGTGCCGGGCGGGACCGTGGTGATCACGATTGGATACTCGTTGGCAAAGTCCGAGTAGTCGTTGTTGAGTTGGACGATCGTCTGGGGTGAGACCGGGTTTGTGGGGATGATCGAAAATCCCGCGTTTTGGGTGCGGGCCGTCGAGTTGACACGCGGCACCGTGATGCCCCAGTACAGGCGGTCGTACTGGAAGTAGATCCCGTCCTGATCCCGCTTGTACATGTTGTATTCGCCGAGATCCGGCGGGGCGAACAGCTGGAAGTCGTAGAAGTCCTGGTCGGGCAGGAGCGGCATCCAATCGGCAGCCCGGGCGGCTGCGAGGCCTCCCGCGACGGACGCAGCCGCCATGATCGAAGCCAGGAACCGCTTGAAACCCAGTGTCGTAGCCATCGCTTGTGTGTCCTGTGGTGCAGGAGCCATTCCGTCCGCCTGTGCGGATTGCTCCTCTGGTATCGGTCGTGCCGGCGGGTCGGGTTGACCAAACTTGGAAAACTCTGCGGGCCAGGCTGGCTCGGTCCCCAAAAACGCCGGGTCGTGGCAGCCCCGGCCGGCTCGGGTATCCTGCAGAAGGAGACGATGAACCCGTTTGTTCGGAATCCTGGAGGCCCTTCCATGCCCCGCTTCTTGCTGTCCGCCCCCCTGATTGCCCTGCTTGCCACGGTGATCCCCGCACCCGCTCAGGCCGAGCGAGCCCCTGTCGCCAGCGAGCAGACTTCCCAGTTTCTCAGGCTCTCCCGCGACGATGCCGGTGACCTCGTCTCGCTCGACACCTCGATCGTCGAGTACGCCGAGGATCCCCGGCTCGCCGCCCGAGTCGGACGGCAGCCGGTGACCGTCGACCTCGTAGCGGCTGTCCACCTCGGCGGCGACGCCTATTACGAGACGCTCGACAAGCTCTTCACCGACTACGACGCGGTGCTCTACGAGCTCGTGGCCCCGCCCGGTGAACGACCGAAGCCTGGCCGCAAGCCCCGGGGCGCGATCGGCTCGGCCCAGCAGGGACTGACTCGGCTTCTGGGCCTCGAGTTCCAACTGGAGAGCGTCGACTACTCAGCCGACAACTTTGTCCATGCCGACCTCTCGCCCCGAGAGTTTCAGCAGGCGATGCGGAAGCGGGGGGAGTCATGGTGGAGCATGTTCTCGAAACTCATGCGGGAAAGCATGGCCCGGGCCGAGCGGGGCGACGCTGAAGCGCCCGATGTGAGCGTCGGCGAACTCTTCGGCCTGCTGTTTGGCGGCGGAGCGGAGCGGCAGGTTCGGCTGCGTCGGCTGATGGCCGAACAGTTCACCGACATGGACGTCCTCACGAGCACCTTCGGGGGAGAGGAGGGCTCAACCCTGATTACCGACCGCAATGCCGCCGCCCTCAAGGTGCTTCGACAACGGATCGGCAAGGGCGACCGTAGGATCGCCATCTTCTACGGGGCCGCCCACATGGACGATTTTGACCGGCGGCTTCAGGAGGATTGCGGTCTTCAGCCGGGGGAGACAATCTGGCTGGAGGCCTGGGATCTCCGCGACGGCACCGCCGTAAAATGACCGGTGGCCCAGTGAGGCGGCCTGATGCCGGGGTGGGCCGGGGATCCCCGCAGCTGGGACCAGCTGGCAGCCACGATGCGGGAAGCCTCCAGAATCCCCTCGTAACCGAGCATTTCAACCGACTCCCCAACCGGGTCAAACTCCACGCCGCCGGCGAAGCCGTGGACCCACAGGGATGTCAGAACCTCCGCCAGGGGCAGATTCCCCTGGCCAATCGGGAGCCGATCGGCAATGGCTGCCGGCGGCCCTCGTCGATCGGCTACGTGAATGACCGCGACCGACTCGGCCATCCGTGGAGCGAGGGCCAGCATCTCGCCGTCGTCGGCCCAGTGCCAGAGATCGACCGCCAGCTTGACCGCGGGATCGTTGAAGCCCTCGACGAGTTCGACGGCCTCGCTGAGCCGGTTGACGAAACTGCAGCCCTCCGCGGCAGCCGGGTGCATCGGTTTGACCGCCAGGACGACGCCGGCCTCGGCGGCCTGAGGAATCAGCAGCTCGACCGCCTGCGAGAGCAGCCGGCGGGCATGCGATCGAGTGTGTCCGCCGCGGCATCCGCTGTGGACCACCAGGACTGGAGCGGCCAAGGTCTCGGCCATTTCGATAGCCTCGCGGGCATCCGCGACACTCTCTTCGAACGAGCGGCCGTCGCCGCCGGTGAAGCCCCCAGCCCAGCGAACACTCGACACCCGCATGCCATGGCTGGCGATCAATGCGGCGGCTGTGTCGGCTCCGAGATCCGAGACCTTGGGCCGCCAGACCGAGATCGCTTCAAAACCGTGGACCGCGTACCGTTCGACCTCGACCGGAAGATCCCAGCGGGACGTGGTCATCTCGCTGATGGCAAACTCGAACATGCTCGTTGCTGCTCCAGAGGGATCGCCGCGGACGTCCGCGACGGGCTGACCCGCCTCGAAGGGGCCGAGTATGGAACGCACTTCCGCAGACTGTCCAGAGTGGCCCGCAGAGGCTCGTCGTGAGGCCGTCAGACACGTCTTCTCCCCGCCAGTCGTGATAGCAGGACACTGTTTTTCCGACCTTGACAAATCGTCTCGACTCGCGTTTTCAGACCATCCCATCCGGAAGGATTCAGATGACTCGTCAGCGACCGCTCGTGATCGGCACCGGGGCAACACGGATCCTGATTCCGGCTGACGCACTCCAGTGGCAGTTCGCTCGCTCGTCGGGCCCTGGGGGCCAGCACGTCAACCGGACCAGCAGCAAGGCCGTGCTGCGGTTCCATCCCGCTGGTTGCCCGGGACTGCCCGAGCCGGTGCGGGAGCGGCTCCTGGCGCGGGTGCGATCGCGACTGACCGCCGAGGGTGAACTGGTGATCGCCAGCCAGCGGCATCGCGAACAAGGCCGCAACGTCGCCGACTGCCGGGCCAAACTGTCGGCCCTGATCGAACGGGCCGCCGTACCGCCCAAACCCCGCCGGGCGACCCGCGTGTCCCGGGCGGCGCGTGCCGCCCGCCTCGATGCCAAGAAGCGACGCGGCGTCACCAAGCGGCTCAGACGGCCGCCGCAGGATTGACAACCCAGAGAAGGGCAACGCTGGTATAATCGAGGCGATCGGTGAGGACCGCCGTCGCCGCACTGAACGAAGGATCTCTCATGCCCAGTCCCCGCGACATCGACACCCTTCTCAAGAACTGGCAGTTCCGCCCTGGCGAGGTCAATGCCCGGCTCCTGAAAGCCCGCAACGGCCGGCAGGTGCTGCAAATGCGGATCGACATGGGGATCGTCCAGATGGAGACGGAACTCCGGCCGGACGGCATGCGGCCCCACGGTGCTGACACCTATTACGACTACCTCGTTGGTGAGGCGATCCGCGAGGGCGACGATTTTCGGCTCACCCAGGAACAGTGCGCCGAGGCGGATCGCGAGTTCGTGCAGTACTACCAGCGGCGGCTCTGCTGGCTGGCCCTCCGCGAATATCGGCGGGCCACACAGGATGCCGATCACAGTCTGGCCTTCATGGACTTCGTCCACCGTCACTCGCCCGATGAGGAATGGACCCTGTCGCACGAGCAATACCGACCCTTTGTCCTCTTTCACCGAGTCCAGGCGGGGGCTCTCGCCGCCCTCGAAGAGCAGGGGCCGGAAAATGCGATTCATGAGATCAACTCGGGACTCTCCCGATTTCGTGACCTCTTCGCCCGCTACGACGCCGCGGAGCAGTTCGATGACGACGAACTCGTCAAGCGGCTCGAGGAGATGCGGGAAAGCGTGCGGGAGCGGTACGAGGTCGGCCGGACGCTCGAGGAGCAACTCGCGGAGGCGGTTCGCCTGGAAGACTACGAACTGGCGGCTCGTATCCGCGACGAGCTTCGCGGCGAACGCAGCGGACCCCGCCGCGCCGGCCGGCGGCGGCCGGCCTCAGGCGGCACCGAGGCAGCCGACGCCTGAGCGATGGCGGTCTGTAACTCTTTCAAGCCCGGCTGCCACGACCGCCGACTGCCCGATCGTTGCAACCGGCCGGGTTTACCACGCCGGTCGCATGCTGGGCAAGATGCGCAGGCCTGATCGGTTCCTGACGGCTCGCCCGTGAACGTTTTGTCTTGGCACGGCGTATGCATGTCTCTACCCCGTCGGCGCGAAGCCGCACCCGCCCAGGAGATCGCACCATGCCTGCCCCAGCATCTTCCCATGCAGCCTTCACGCCCCAGCGATTCACTGTCCAGGTGGACGAGAGCGAGTGCTTGATTCGCGCTGCGGAGGTCTGGCCGATCGCCGACGTGCTGGAACTCGAAAGCCAGCTCGAACCGGGCGGCGACCATGGCACCGAACGGATCGACGCCGACGTGGCGGCTGATCTCCTCGACGCCCGCATGATCCCGCCCCCGCGGCCCCGTCGCCGTCGGCAGCGGGCGGTGAGCTCACGGGCGGTCTTCTACGCCACGGCCGACGACTGATCCAGGACGTCGAGCGGGCCGCCTCTTCGCAGCGGTGGATGACGACTACAATCGCGTCCTCCATTGGAGAACGCTGTTCATGAATGGCTCCTACCCGCTCCTCGACCCTGCCGGCTGCCGGACCAGGCAGGTGCGGCTCCTGGAGACACTCGCCGCTGCGGAAGTCGACCTGGCGGTGCTTGTGTCACCGGAACATATCGAGTACTTCACTGGCCACCGCTGGGATCACCGCTTCCTGCCGCTGGCCGCGGTCACATCCGATGGCCACTGCCTGCTGGTCTGCCCCGACAAGCCGGCTCACGAGCCGGCGGCCGATGAGGTTCGCACCTACGAGGCCAAGTGGCGGTCGACGCTCCGCAACGATCAGCGGGAGGCGGCGGCGGGTGTGTTTGCCGACTGGCTCTCCGGCCGCCGCCCGCGCCGGGTGGGCATCGAGTTTTCGGCCTGTCCGCCGCATGTCACGGCTGCTCTGGGCGGGGCCGAACTGGTCGATGTCGAGCCGGCCTTGCTGGCGATGCGGCGGCGCAAAGATCCCGATGAGCTTGCCCTCCTGCGACGGGCGATAGCCGCCTGCGGCGCGATGTACGAGACGGCCCGCAGCATCATTCGACCGGGTATCAACGAGTTGGACGTCTTCTCGGCGCTTCAGGCGGCGGCAGTGACCAACTGCGGCGAGATGCTCACGGCAACCGGCAACGACTACGCCTGCGGGGTTCGGGGCGGTCCCCCGCGGGATCGACGCTGCGAGGCGGGGGAACTCTACATCCTCGATCTCGGGCCGGCGTATCGCGGCTATTTCGGTGACACCTCGCGGGCCATCGCCGTCGATGGCCGGCCGACCGACGAGCAGCTGGCCGCCTGGGAGCGGGTCTGCGGGGCGCTCGAGATCGTGGAACGACGGGCCCGTCCGGGGGTTCGCTGCCGCGAAATCTACGAGGAGGTGCGGGAGTGGCTGGCGGGATCGCCGCTGGGGAGCTGGTCGAGCCACCTCGGCCACGGCATTGGGCTGTTTCCGCACGAGGCCCCCCATCTCAACCCCACCTGGGACGACATGCTCGAAGAGGGTGAGGTGATCGCCGTCGAGCCGGCGCTCTACGGCGAGGCGCTCCGCTGCGGCCTCAGGCTCGAGAACGATTACCTCGTGACGTCGACCGGTGTCGAACTGCTCAGCCCGTTCCCGCTCGAGTTGGCGTGAGCGGTGGGCGGGGTGAGGGTGAACGCAACGCGGGCATCGGGAGCGGGATGGCCCAACGGCCCGCCGTCAGGCGGTTCAAGTCTCCGGCGTGTTGGTTGGGGCAGGCGTTTTGGGCGGGTTGGTGGTGAGCGGTTGCGTGGGCTTCCGGGAACCGGGAAAAGCCCAACGGCCCGCCGTCCCCCCGGCTCGCGCCGGGGGGCTTCTATGGAAAAGGGGACTGGCTCCGAGCGAAGCGAGGTGCCTGTACCCTTTTCCAACCCGAGGACACACGGAATCCGGGTTCGCGAGGGGTGGGCCCGTGCCAATCGAGCCGGCGTTGGGAAGCCGAGCGCAGCCCGGAGGGCGAAAGCGAGGGTTCCCCGAGCGAGCGAAGGCCACGATGGCCTGAGCGAGCGTCCGGCGAGATGGCACGGGCCCACCCCGAGCCCGCGCGAGGTGAACCCGACCCGAGCGTCCGGCGAGATGGCACGGGCCCACCCCGAGCCTGCGCGAGGCTTCACCTTTCGCTGCTGAATTGCCTACAGTACGGGCTTGAATCTGAACTCCCAGAGCCCCGCGTGCGAGAGCCACCCGATGGACGTTGCTTCCTCCCCCGCCCCAAGCCGCTGGCACACGCTCGCAGACCGAGTCCTGGCGGGTGGCGAGATCGATCGTGACGACGCCCGGGCGATCCTTGCGTCACCCGACGAACAGCTGCTCGACCTGCTGGCGGCTGCCTACCGCGTTCGCCACAAGGCCTTCGGAAACACGGTGCAGCTGTTCTTCCTGATGAATGCCAAGAGCGGCCTCTGCCCGGAGGACTGCGGCTACTGCTCGCAGTCGAAGGTCTCGGAGGCCGAGATTCCCCGCTACAACCTGCTCTCGGCCCCGCGGCTGATGGAAGCGGCCCGCCTGGCGGCCGAGCAGCAGTCAAAGACCTTCTGCATCGTGATCTCGGCCCGCGGACCGACCGAGCGGGAAATCGACTTTGTCTGCGAGATCACTCCCCGGATCAAGGCAGAATACGGTCTGAATATCTGTGCCTGCCTCGGGCTGCTCACCCCGGAGCATGCCACCCGGCTGGCGGCCGCCGGGGTCGACAAGGTCAACCACAATCTCAACACGAGCGAACGCTACTACGGCGAGATCTGCTCGACCCATAGTTATGCCGACCGGGTGGCCACGCTGGCGGCCTGCCGCGACGCGGGCCTGGCCCTCTGCAGCGGCGGGATCATGGGCATGGGTGAAGACCCTGACGACCTGGTCGGGATGGCCTTCGAGCTGCGAGCCCTGCGGGTGGAATCGATTCCCCTCAACTTCTTGAACGCGATTGACGGCACACCGCTCGAGGGTGTCAAGCGACTCACGCCCCGCGATTGCCTGCGGGGCCTGGCGATGATGCGGCTGGTCAATCCAACCGCCGAGATCCGGATCGCCGGCGGCCGCGAGATCCACCTCGGCAGCCTCCAGCCGCTGGGACTCTATGCGGCCAACTCGATGTTCGTGGGCGATTATCTGACGACCCAGGGGCAGCTGCCCGAGGCCGACTACACGATGATCGAGGATCTTGGGTTCACGATCACCCGTGGCTCGGAAGCGGCCGAGCCGGTGCCCGTGATGGGGTGAGCGGTTGCGCGGGCTTCCGGGGGCCGGGAAAAGCCCAACGGCCCGCCGTCCCCCCGG
>CALGAS010000008.1 GCA_937959175.1 uncultured bacterium
GTCGATCCCGCCGAGACCGTGATCCTTCAGGCTCGCGACAGCGTGTTTGGCGATCAGGTCTTTCTCTGCACGCGGGGCCGCCGGCATTTGCTGCTCTCCGCCAGCCGGCTCGAGGAACTTGGCTTTCGCTGGCCCGACGATCTCGAGCAGACCAGCGAGCGGATCCTGCGGAGCTTTCGGCCGGGCGGACCGGTTCCCAGCCCGGCCCCTGCCTGGCCTCCTGCCGACAGCATGGCGATGCGGGAGTGGCTGGCGGCCGATCTTGCGGGCACCGGCCTCGAGATCGGAGCGGGCGCGTCCCCCTTTCCCGTCCCGCTCCACTGCCGGGTCCTGTATGGCGATCGGCTCTCCTATGAGCAGCTCACCGCCGAGCCCTATCCCGGCCAACGGATCTGCGACCTGGTGATGCCAGAGGTGCTGACCGAGTTCGACGAGATCCGGGGCGTCGCCGACGAGAGCCTCGATTTCCTGATCGCCTGCCACGTGATCGAACATACCCGCAACCCGATCGGCTCGATCGCCGCCGCCTGGCGGGTGCTGAGGCCCGGCGGCCGGCTGCTCTTGGTGATTCCCGACAAGGAGAAGACCTTCGATCGCGAGCGGCCCGTGACCACGATCGCCCACCTGCTGGAAGACTTTCAGGCTCCCGATCGGCAGCGGGATCTCGACCACTACCGGGAGTTCTACCGGCTTGCCCTTCCGGTGCCCGAGGCGGCTCTCGAGGAGACGGCCCAGCGAAACTTCGCCGAGGAATATGCGATCCACTACCACGTCTGGACCCACGAATCCTTCGCCGCGATGCTCGACGCCCTGCCAGCCGAGGCTGGCGATTGGCGGTCCGTCTGGACCCATCCAGGGGTGGGGGACGGCAGCAACGAGTTGTACGCTCGGCTGGTGAAGGCGGGCTGAGGGGCTGCCCGGCAGGCACTCTGGGGGTCGTGTGGGGGTCGTGCGAACCAACTGTCCGGCGGCCGCGTAGGAACACACAGTTTGCCCCGCCCGGCTGTCGGTTCCTTGACTGGCCCGCCGCCGCCGTCGACCATGAGGAGACAGGGGCGATCCGGTTCCGCGGATCACAAGCCACGATCATCCCAGGCTGTCAGGAGTCCTCGCCCATGGCATCACGCCATCTGAAACAGCATCGCTCCCGGCGGCCGCGGCAGGGCCGCTCCCCTGGGTGCGAGCCCCTCGAGAGCCGGCGGCTCTTGGCGGTCGACGTCGCCGCGCCGATCGCCGATCAGGCGTTCGCCAACGAGGCGGCCGCCCCGATCTCTATCAGCCTCGCGGAGGCCTTCCGCGACGCGGCCGTCACCGGAACCGTGGTCCGGTTCGACACGACCACGCCGACCGGAAGCCAGTCGTTCTTCGCCGAACTGTTTGACACCGCCGGCGAGGGCCGCGTGCGGACGACTCCCAAGACAGTGGCCAACTTCCTGGACTATGTGGATAGCAGAGCCTACGACGGTTCAATCATCCATCGCTCTGTGCAGAACTTCGTGATTCAGGGGGGCGGGTTCAATGAATCAGGTGGCGTGGTCGACGCGGTCGAGTCGAGGCCGCCGGTGGAAAACGAGCCGGGCAACACCAATGTCCGCGGAACCCTGGCGATGGCCAAGCTCGGTGGCGATCCCGACAGCGCGACCAATCAGTGGTTTGTCAACCTCGCCGACAACTCCGAGAACCTCGACAACCAGAACGGTGGCTTCACAGCCTTTGGGCGGGTCGTCGGCGACGGGATGACCCTCGTCGACACGCTGGCCGCCGTGCCGCGGTACCAGTTCAACTCACCCTTCACCGATCTGCCGCTCTGGAACTACGACGTCGCGGTGGCTCCCACCACCGAGAACTTCGTGCGGTTTGATTCGGTCTCGGCGCTCTCGGCCGCCGACCGCTTCGTGTACGACGTGAGCAGTTCAACGGCTGCGGTCGCAGCGGAGGTGGTCGACGGCCAGTTGGTGCTGACGCCGACAGGGGTCTCCGGCAGCTCCGCGGCGGTAACCGTGCGTGCTACGTCTCCCTTCGATGCAACCGATTTTACCGAGCAGACCTTCGAGGTGGTCGTGCTGGGCGGCGGCGGCCCGCGGCCGACGATCGACCTCAATGGCGACGGCCTGCTCGATGG
>CALGAS010000009.1 GCA_937959175.1 uncultured bacterium
TTCCAATGGCTGCCAAGACCGACTACGCCGCGAGCGTGGGGGGCAGCCCGACCCGGACCGATCACGTGATCTACTATGAGGGCCCGCGGCGGGGAACGAATACGCGGGATCCGATTCCCGACGGCGACAACAATCCCTGGGCGAACCACGGTGGCGGGAATGCGTACAACGGCAACCGAGTCCTCATGCAGTCTATGCGGTCGGGCGTCTCCTACCTGCTCAGTCGGGTCGAGCCGGGCAGCATCACCGACGGCTCGTCGAGCACCTACCTGATCGGGGAGAAGTATCTGAACCCCGATTCCTACACCAAGCTTGGCAACTGGACCGACAACCGCGGCATGTATCAGGGGGAAGACGCCGACACCTGTGCCTGGTCGGTCAACGGCAGCAACTACGAACGGCTGGCACCGAGGCAGGACCGGCCGGGCCTGAATCGCGACTACAGCTTCGGCTCCTGCCACGCCGGCGGCCTGCAGATGGTGTTCGCGGATGGTTCGGTCCGGCCGGTCTCCTATGAGATCGACGAACGGATTCATTCGTATTTGGGCAACCGCAAGGACGGCCAGGCGATTGACGCGGCCGCCTTCTGAGTCGCCCGCTTCTTTGGCCCCCGGGCGTTCGGGGGCTGGTTTGCTTCCCGTGTCTGGAGGATGGTGTCGTGGTGCGACGACTCGTGTTGATGGTGCTGACGACGCTGATTGCGGTTCTTTCCGGCGGGCTTGCCCGGGCGGCTGAAGGATCGGTTACCGGACCGATGCTCGGGGCGGTCGACGAGCACACGGCCCACGTCTGGCTGCGGCCGGCCGGGAAGGCGGAGGTGACGCTCACCGTTCGCGATCCAGACGGCGAGACGGTCTTCGAGGAGAAGCGCGAGGCCACGGCAGACCACGATTACTGCATCGACTGGCAGGCCGACGAGCTCGAGCCCGCCACCGGCTATTCCTACGCCTTCACCTGGCACAGCGGCGGCGGCGATGCCCCGCCGACCGGCCCCTGGCCGCTGGTGACCGCCCCGCCGGCCGAGCTGCCGGCCCGGGCCTGCCTGGCCTTCGGCTCCTGTGCGTCGGAGAAGTTTCCGGCTGTCTGGGAGCGGATGGCCATCGAAGGCGTCGAGGCGTTGTTTCTCTGCGGCGACACGCCCTACATCGACACTTCCGACCTCGCCAAAAACCGCCAGCGGCACCGGGCGTTTCTGGCCCAGCCGGGTCTGGCCGAGTTGATTCGCACCCGCCCCACCCTCGGCACCTGGGATGACCACGACTTCGGGGCCAACGATTCCGATGCCACCAAGGTCGATCGGGAGACGATCCGGCAGGTGTTCACCGAGTATCGGGCCCACGGTTCGTTTGGCGAGGAAGGCGAGGGCATCTACACGAGCTTCCGTCGCGGGCCGGTCGAGGTGTTCCTGATCGACGCCCGCTACTTCTCTCAGACCGGTCCCTCGCCGGTCGATCCGACCAAGAAGACCCTCCTGGGCCCGCGGCAGTGGGAGTGGCTGAAGCGATCCCTGGCAGCCTCGACCGCTCCCTTCAAGGTCTTGGCCACCGGCATGGTCTGGCACGACAAGCCCAACCGGGAGAAGGACGACTGGCAGACCTACGCCCACGAGCGGGAGGCGCTGTTCGACTATCTCGCCGAGCAGAAGATCGGCGGTGTCGTCCTGCTTGGCGGCGACGTCCACGTCTCGCTCCTGCTCGAGCACCTGCCTGCCGAGCGGCTTGGCTACCCCGTCTTCGAGTACACCGTCTCCCCGCTGCACGACTCGGTGATCCCGAGCCTCGTGCCAAAGAAAGACAAGCGGCTCCGCTGGTCGGCGGTGGAACCCAACGTGTTTCTGCGGATGGTGGCCGACACGACCGGCGAGGTGCCCACCCTCACCTCCACCTGGATCAGGATGGATGGCACCCGGCTCCATGAGCACGTGATCATGCTGGAGCCGGCGGTCAAGTAATCGCGACTCTTCCCTGCGTCGCCACCAAGACCCCTCGGAGCCTGCCGTGGCCCCCGTCGGACGAGCGTGCAGCCTGCCTCCTTCTGATCCTGGCGGACTACCACGACACCCGCTCGATCCCGGAGACTACGTCAAAATGACCATCCCGTGAGATGATGGGCAGTCTGCGAT
>CALGAS010000010.1 GCA_937959175.1 uncultured bacterium
GCCCCCCGGCGCGAGCCGGGGGGACGGCGGGCTGTTGGGCCTTCCCGGCCTCCGGAAGCCCGTTGGACCGCTCACCACCAACCCGCCCTATCCGCGATCACCACCGAATACCCCACGAAACTTGGCCGGCCGTTGGGCGAGGTTCACCTCGCGAGCCCGTACGCCTGCCCGGCTCCGTGGGGCTCCCAGTCAGCCCTTGCCGGCTCGCTTCCGCCGCCGGGCTTCCTTCTCACGCTGCTTCTTGAGCTTCCGCCGCTGGTCGGCTGTGAGTCGCTTGCCGGTGTCACCCTTGGGCTTGGCCAGCCGGGCGGCGGGGTTGGTCATCTGGGCCTGGAGCTGCTGGACCTGCTGCATCCGCTCCCGCATCCCCAGGCCGGCCATGCCCTTCATCATCGAGGCCATGCCGTCGAACTGCTTGACGAGGTCGCTCACCTCGTGGGGTTCCACGCCGGCCCCCGCGGCGATCCGCCGCCGCCGCGACTGGTCGACCACCCGGGAGGGATTCCGCCGCTCGTCGGCCGTCATTGAGTCGATGATCCCGAAGAGGCGGTTCATGTCTTTGTCGAGATCGGCGTTGCCGAGCATCTCCTGCATGCCGCCCATGCCCGGAATCATGCCCATCACCTTGCCGAGCGGCCCGAGCCGGCGGGTCTGGGAGAGCATTTTCTTGAAGTCTTCGAGGGTGAACTCGCCCGCCTTGAGCCGCTCCTCCTGTCGCTGCATCTCGTCCTGATCGAACTTCCGCTGGGCCTCCTCGACCAGCGAGACGACGTCGCCCATGCCCAGGATGCGGCCGGCCAACCGCTCGGGGTGAAAGTCTTCCAGGGCCTCGATCTGTTCGCCGGTGCCGATGAACTTGATCGGCACCCCCGCCACGCTCTTGACCGAGAGGGCCGCGCCGCCGCGGGCGTCGCCGTCGAGCTTGGTCATGATCACGCCGTCGAGTTCGAGGGCGTCATTGAAGGCCTTGGCACTGCTGACGGCGTCCTGGCCGGTCATCGCATCGACGACAAGATAGGCCTGATCGGGGCCGACGCTGCGGTCGATCCGGGCCAGCTCCTGCATCAGTTCCTCGTCGATCGAGAGCCGGCCGGCGGTGTCGAGAATCACCGCGGAGATCTTCTCCTTCCGGGCCCGGGCCACGCCGGTGGAGCAGACGGCGACCGGATCGGTGGCGGAGCCGTCGGGCATGTCGGCCGGGGTGTGGACCGGCACGCCGAGCTGGGTACCGAGCACCTTGAGCTGCTCGATCGCCGCCGGTCGCTGGAGGTCGGCCGCCACCAGCATCACGCCCTGGCCGGTGGCGAGGATCTTCTTGGCGAGTTTGGCCGACGAGGTGGTCTTGCCGGAGCCCTGCAGCCCGCAGAGCATCAGGACGGTCGTGCGGCCGGGCTCGAGGTGGAGTGAATGATCCACCGGCCCCATCAGGTTGATCAGTTCCTTGTGGACGATGCCGACGAGTTGCTGGGCCGGATCAAGCGACTCGAGCACCTTTGCCCCCTCGGCGTCGGCGGCGACCCGGTCGAGGAACTCGCCGGCCACGTCGTAGGCGACGTCCGCCTCCAACAGCGCCGTGCGAACCTGCTCGAGCCCCTCCCGCATGTTGGCGGCCGTCAGTTTGCCGCGGCCGCGGAGAGAGTTGAGGGCTGATGAGAGGGAGGTGGTGAGCGACTCGAACATGGCGGCTTTCGGGAATCGACGGACGGTTGGGGTGGCGGCCTCGGGATCGCGGCCGCGAGGTGCTCGCGGGGTGCGAGATCAGGCCTGATCCGTGGGAGCAAGGCCCGAGCGCGAGCCCTGGAGTATATCGCGGCGATCGCCCGCTCAGCGGATCGGTGCGGCGGCAAAGCTGGCCGGCGGCCGGATCCGGCCATCGGCGTCGCGGGTCAGGCCGAACCATGCCAGGGCGGCATCGCTGACGGCAGACCTTCGGCTGCGATCGGGGGTGCCATCCGGAGCCGAATCGGGTTCGGCAAGCCTGCCAATCGTGAACTCGGAGACCGGCGTCGAATCGAGGTTGCCAACGCTCTCGAAGCCGAAGGCGGCCCAGCCGGCCTCTTCGATCGGAGCGGTGTTGGTCAGTCGGTGAATCGTGCCGCTGACGTGCTTGGCGTAGAGGACGGTGCGGTCACCGACGGTCTCGGCCAGGGAGACGGTCCAGGAGCGATGCAGCGGCAGGCTGCTTGCGGCCTGAGCCAGCAGGGCCGCGACCGGGGGCAGGGCTGGCGGGCCGGCTGCCGGGAGGCTGGCTGTCACCGTGGTCAGGCCGCCGTCGAGTCGCACCCTGGCGAGCGTCACCGACGGATCGGAGAAGCCGTGGAGCGTGACGTCGTCGGCCGAGATCGCCACCAGCCGGCCGGCGATCTGCACGGCCCGGTCGACCGCTGCGTCGTGGTCGATCGTGCCCAGCCGGCTGATCCCCGCAGCGACGTCGATCGAGAAGACCTCGAGGTGCTGGCGGCGAGGGAGTGAAATGACGTCAATCGGCAGCCAGGGGACGATATCGCCCGCCAACCAAGCGGTCACCTCGACCGGAATCGTGATCACGCCCTCGTCGGGAAAGAAGCCGAGCGCCAGATGGTCGCCGTCACCCCGCCGCCGCCCGTCACCGGTGATCGGTGTCGACGCCCCGCGGCCCCCTTCGAGTGTCATCCGGTGGAGCAGCGCCGGGCTGGTCGGATCCCGCACGTCAAAGATCGAGAGCTGCAGGCCCCGGAACATGCCGGTTTGCGGATCGGCGTCGCGGCCGATCGTCAGCAGATAGCCGTCGGCGAGCGGCTGGATGTGGTCCGAGAAGCCGGGCACGTGCAGTTCACCGAGGAGCGTCGGCGCGGAGGGCGTCGAGAGATCGACTACGAAGAGCGGATCGGTGCGGACGAACGTGACGAAGTAGGCCCGGTCGGCGACGAACCGGACCGCGTAGAGATCCTCGCCGGGAGCGAGCCCGGTGAGGCTGCCGACCTCCCTCAGCTGCTCGCCTTCGGCTGCGAGGATGACGACGCCGCTGCCCTGCCCCCGATTCTCGACCACAACCCGCAGGTAACCGTCTGCTTCGTCGGCCGCAAACTGGTTGAGCACCGTCCCGGCGAACGACCCCTGGGCTGCCAGGGAGACCGTCGTGGAGCCGGCGAAGCCGACCTGCGTGACCGTCGTGGTCGGCGGCTCCCAGATCAGCGGTCGGATTCCGCCACCTCCCGGCACGCCCTGGTCGGCGTCGAAGACAAACATTGCGTCGGCGGTGGCGAAGACCTCGACGGTTCCCTCGGTGAAGAGGCCCACGGTGGCGGTCGGCTGCCCGTCGCCAGCGGCGACATCGATCGAAGTGACGGTGGTCAGCTGCCCCACCTGACCGGAGACCGGAATGTCGATCGCCGTCGGCTCGACCAGCGTGGCCAGATCAAAGGGATTGCCCGCGGCATCAACCTGATAGACCTGTGGCGTCATCGTGGCGACGAGCTGCTCTCGGACGCGGGCCGCGTAGACGTCGGCAGTCTCGTAGCGGCCGGCGACGATTTGCGGGGCCGGAGCCTCCAGCCGATGATTGAGGACCAGCCGCAGGTTGCCGGCCACCATGCGGGAAGCGACCAACTGGCCGTCAAAGACGGCCCGCTGAACGACGACCGGAGCGGCCGGGTCGAAGACATCAAGCACGGTCATCGCCGTCTGCGGCGGCGGGGGCGGCGGGGAATGGCAGCATCGCCAGATGTCGTCTGAACCATTGCGGGATGCGAGGATCGTCAGCCGGTCGCCGGCGAGATACATGCCGGCGATCCGTCCGGGATCATCGAGCTCAAACTGCCCGACGAGTCGCGGCTGGCCTTCGGCGAAACCCTCCAGAATCGAGAGGCGACGATCCGACACGGTGTAGAGCGTGTCGCCGTCGGTCTCGACGAGATCGGCCTCGTCGACACCGGCGATCTGCGTGTTGGTCGTCGATGACTCGAAGGCTGCGACGGGCCCATCCAAGATGTCGAGCCGCGGCATCACAGGCGTGGTGACCCCAATTGGTATCGGCACGCCGATGAGCCGATCGTCGAACCACCACCAGCCAGGTTGTGTCGAACGGCCGAAGAGATGGTCCCACCGATCGACTGCCTGGGTCACCAGCCAGCCGGCATAGGCCTCCTCCGAGGCAAAGGTCTCGAGCCCCTGGCCATGATCGGGCGGGAACCGCCGTGGTTCAAGCTGTGTGAGCGGTTCGGTGAGGGACGTGTCGCCGGCGAGGAGCCGCCGTGATTCCAGGGGCTCGACGGCGAGCGGCCGGCGAGACGTTCGATGGACGGGACGCACCTGGATCGCCTGCCTCTCTGGGGGGTTGTTCGGTTTTAGAGAGTGACTGTGGCCCGGGTCAAGAGAGCCGGGGCGACACCGGGAAGCTGGGCGACGCCATCTTTCGGCGGTGGCCGGCCGCAGGGATCCGGCGACCGCAGCCCGCGGTGACCCGGTTTTTCAGCACTCGCTCAGGCCTGCAGGCTACGGAGCCAGCCGCACGATTGCCCAGCCCCCGCTGGCCTCGCGGCGGAACTGCAGCCGGTCGTGGAGGCGGCTGGGCCGGCCCTGCCAGAACTCGATCCGTTCCGGAATCAGCCGATAGCCGCCCCAGTGGGGCGGCCTGGGGATGGCCGCATCGTCGGGGTGCTCCGTGCGAAAGCGGGCAAACAGCTGCTCGAGCGGTTCACGGCCGGCGATCACCTGGCTCTGGGGTGAACTCCAGGCACCGATCCGGGACGTGCTCGGCCGGCTCTTGAAATAGGCGTCGCTTTCGGCTGGGGTCGTCTGTTCGATTCGCCCCTCGATCCGCACCTGCCGCTCGGGCTCGGCCCAGTGGAAGGTCAGGGCTGCCTGCGGATTGGCGGCAAGCTCCCGGCCCTTGCGGCTTTCGTAGTTGGTGAAAAAGCAGAAGCCCCGCTCGTCAAAGCCCCGCAGAAGGACGATCCGGGCCGATGGTCGGCCTTCCGGCGTAGCCGTCGAGAGCGTCATCGCTTCCGGTTCGGGGACCCCGGCGGCGACCGCCTCGTCATACCAGGCGGCAAACTGCCGGATGGGATCGGGGTCGACACCCGCCTCGTCGAGCACCCCCTGCTCGTATTCCTTGCGGGCGTGGGTCGATCTCGGCTCCATGGCAAATCCTCGCTGGCCTCGCTCGCTCCGGTGACGAGCCGCCCGAATCGGGAGGCAACACACAGCGTATCACCTATGCCCGACGCTGGGCCGGCAAAGGCGGCGCGCCACCGGAGGGAGCGGGGGCCGTGCGAACCCCTCGCGGCATCAGCTGAAGGTGCCGGGCTCGGCGGAGACCGGTGCCGACACGGGGATCCCCCCGCCGCCCGACATCGGCGACATCATGCCGCCCTCACAGCACGGCTCGCAGACCGGGCCGCAGGGCTCACAGACCGGGCCGCAGGGGGCGGCCATCGGCGGGGGGCAGGCCTCGCCTCGTCGTCCGCAGGGCGAGCGGAACTCCATGAACGACGGACGGCGGCAGTTGCCGAAGCTGCCGAAGCAACTGTTACATCCGGGCGCTGCCGTCAGGGCGGCAAGCGCAAGTGCCAGACAGACGAACCGCGACATGACAAACGTCTCCAACGAACGGGAGGTGGCGGGGCAAGGAGGGTATGGCGTCGTCGCCGACGCCACGGGAACCCTACCTCATGGTTTCCGACGCGGCGGCTGCCCGGCTGCTGCCCGACCTCGATTGCCGTCCCACGATGCCGGTCGTGCGGGTTGTCACGATTCGGGAGCGATCAAACGGAAGCCCACTTGCAGCACCGGTTCCGGCCCGTTTGCGTGCTAGAGTTCGACGGTGTTGGCGAGGTGCCATCACCGTCGGTCTTGGCTGCCGCCGGCAGCCTCCTCTGAACACGCTGCCGTGGATACCGTTTTCCTCCTGCCGCGACTCGGCTTCCGCATCCTGGCGGTGGCGGCTGTCCTGATCGGGGCCTTCGGCCTCTCGGCTGGTCCCCTGCTCGCGGCCGATGATCACGCGGCTGCCTGCGAGTGTCCGGTCGCCTGCCCGGAGCCGGTTGATGTCTGGGTGGCGAGCACTCGGCGTCTGCCGAGAGTCTGCCGCCTGCCAGCCTCGGCTGACCTTGCCATCGAACAGTTGACCACTGACGGCGGCTGTCGCTGCTGGAACGACGCCAGCCTGGCTGATCTCCTGGACGAGCCGTGGCGGCCGCTGGTCTTCTTCGTGCACGGCAACCGTTACGACTCCGGCGATGCCAAGACCCAGGGCATCTCCCTGGCCCGTCGGCTGAAGATGGCCAGGCCGGCAGCCCCGCAGCCCCGGCTGGTGATCTTCTCGTGGCCGAGCCAGAAACAGGGCCTGCCGCTCAAGGATGGCCGGCGGAAATACGCCCGCGCCTACGCCGACGGCCACTACCTCGCCTGGCTGCTCGGGCAGGTGCCGCCGGAACAGCCGGTCGCGGTGGTCGGCTACTCATTCGGAGCGCTGGTGACCGCCGAGGCGATGGTCGACCTCGAGGCCGTCCTGCCGGGAGGACTTCCCTGGGCCGACCGGCCGGGCCGCACGCAGCTGGTCTTTGTGGCCCCCGCCCTCCGGTGCGACGCGCTGGCTCCCCGCGGCCCCTTCCGGGAGACGTTGGCGGGCCTCGACCGGCTCACGCTGCTGATCAACTCCCGCGACGAGGCCCTCCGGTTTTTCCCGCTCCTCGAGCCGGCGGTCCGGGCCGACGCCCTCGGCTATGTCGGGATGCCCCGCCGCTGGCTGCCGCCCGAGGTCGAATACGATGCCGCCGATGCCGCCGGGATCGTCGGCAAGCTCCACACGATGCGTCGCTACCTCGACTCGGCAACGCTGGTGGAGACGATCGCTGCCGGCACTCTCGATGGCCTCGTCGCCGAGTGAACTTCGCGTCGGCCGAGGCTCGGCTCAGGCGGCTCGCCGCTGGGACTGCGCGGTGTCGGCTTCGAGCCTGGCGGCCACCATCATCCTGGCGACCTCGGGCATCGTATGAGTTGCCGTCCAGCCGAGTCGTTCGCTGGCCCGGCGGGTGTCGGCCCGGCCACAGGCGATCTCGCTGGGGCGGGTCAGCTTGGGATCGCGGCTGACGTGCCGCCGCCAGTCGAGGCCCACCGCAGCGAAGGCCTCGGCCACAAAGTCCTCGAGGCTGGTGGTGACGCCCGTGGCGATCACGAAATCTTCGACGGCATCCTGCTGGAGCATCCGGTGCATGGCCGCGACATATTCAGGAGCCCAGCCCCAGTCGCGGCGAACCGAGAGGTCGCCGAGGTTCAGCGACTGCTGTTCGCCGCGGGCGATCCGGCAGGCCGCCGCGACGATCTTCTGCGTCACAAACCGCTCCGGTCGCAGCGGGCTCTCGTGATTGAAGAGGATGCCGGTGGCGGCCTCGATCCCGTAGGCCTCGCGGTATTGGGCGATCTGCCAGAAGGACGTCGCCTTGGCGATCCCATAGGGGCTGCAGGGCCGCAACACGGTCGTCTCGCTGGCGGGCTCCTCGCCGGCGTTGCCGAACATCTCCGAACTGCCGGCGTTGTAGAGCCGGACCGGCCGATCGAGCATCCGGATCGCCTCGAGCAGGTTGATCGTGCCGACGACGATGCTCTCGAAGGTCTCAACCGGCTGGCCGAAGGAGAGCCCGACGCTCGTCTGGCCGGCGAGGTTGTAGATCTCGTCGGGATCGGCCTGCTTGAGGGCCAGAAGTGTCGAGCGGAAATCGACCAGCGACATCGTCACCAGCGTGACCCGGTCACGGATGCCGAGGGCGGTGAGGCCCTGAAAGCGGCCTCCCTGCGCATCGCGGCTGGTGCCAACGACCGAATAGCCGAGGCCAAGGAGATGGGCCGCCAGGTAGGAGCCATCCTGGCCGCCGATCCCGCAGATCAGGGCGGTCCGGTCGGTGGGAGCGGGGTTGGGCTGGCCGGGCGGGGCGTTCATGGCGGCGGACGGTAGCAGGCCGCCCGGAGCCGGCAAACGGCAGTTTCAGCCGTGGTCAGGACCGCTTTGAGCCCGCCGCGAACCAGGCTGCGGTGCGGGCGAGGCCGTCGGCCAGCGTGACCTCCGGCCGCCAGCCGAGCAGATCGGCCGCCAGGGAAGGGTCGACCATGTTGCTCCGCAGATCGCCGGGCCGCGCCGGCCCGTGTCCGGGCAGCGGCAGCGGGCCGCCCTGGCCCCGGCCGGCGAGATCCTCTTCCATCGCGGCCCGGAGCATCGCCTCGATCTCGTTGACATCGGTGCCCAGACCGGTGCCGATGTTGAGGCTGACCAACTGACCGGGGTCGATGCCGGAGCCGCTCCGGGTGAGGGCCGCGAGGTTGGCCCGGGCCACGTCAGGGCCGTAGACATAGTCCCGGATGTACCGGCCGTCGCCGTTGATCCGGGCCGGCTCTCCGGCGAGATATTGCTTGCAGAAGATCGCCACCACGCCCGCCTCGCCGTGTGGATTCTGGCGGGGCCCATAGACGTTGGAATAGCGGAGGGCTACCGCCGCCAGGCCGTGTTCGCGGGCGTAGAACTCGAGGTACCGCTCGCCGACCCACTTCGTGATCCCGTAGGGGCTCACCGGGCCGGCTGGCGTTGTCTCGGGAGCGGGGGTGGTGACGTCGCCGTAGAGGACGCCCCCGGAAGACGCAAAGACGAACCGCCCGACGCGGTGGGCCACCGCGGCATCGAGGACATGGATCAACCCCATCACGTTGACCCGTGCGTCGAAGGCCGGCTCGCGAACCGAGCGGCTCACCGACATCTGGGCCGCCTGATGACAGACCGCCTCGGGCTGCTCGGCCTCGAAGACGCGGGCCACCGCCGCCGCGTCGGCGATGTCGGCCACATGGAGGGGAACCTCCGCTGGCAGATTGTCACGGCTGCCGCTGGAGAGGTCGTCGAGGACGGCCGGTGTATGACCAGCCGCCAGGAGCGTGTCGACGATGTGGCTTCCGATGAAGCCGGCACCACCGGTAACAAGGATCTTCATGAGGCGTGATCGATTCCTGGCCCGGCCGTCCGGCTCAGGGCGTTGGGGATGGGAGGGCGATCGATCCCGCGAGCCATCGCGGGCAAGACCGGTGCAGCGGTAGCATACTCGGGCACGCTCCGTTCGTCGCCGAGGCCGCTGCCGATGATCCTCCTTCAGGAGTCGTATACCTCACCCGACCCGGCACGCGCCGAGGAGTTGGACCGCGCCCGGCAGCGGAACCAGGCGGCCGGCGTGTTCAGTGAGATCGTGGCCCTGCCCCCCGGTGGGCGGAAGACGTTCGCCGACTGCTTCGCGGTCGCTGCCGACCGCTTCCGGGACGAGATCTGCGTGGTGGCCAACGCCGACATCGCCTTCGACGGCTCGCTCGCCGGGGCGGGCGACCTGGTGCGAGAGGCCGTCCGCCCGCTCCTGGTAACGCTGACCCGCTGGGATGACCCGAGCGGGCCGTCGATGGAGGGCCGCGTCGAGGCCCGCTCCTGGCGGTTCTTTTCCCAGTCGCAGGATGCCTGGATGTTCATGGCCGGCTCGCTCCCCGACTTTCAGGCAGCCTTCACTCTGGGGATTCCCGCCTGCGAGAACCGCCTGGCCTACGAGGCCTACCGGGCCGGCATCGCGGTAGCCAATCCGGCCCTCGAGGTTCGCTCCTGGCACCACCACGCGTCGGGCACGCGGTCATGGAGGCTGGCCGACGCCTACCGGGGCCCACTCTTCTTTCCCCGCCTGACAACCCTCGCGATCGGTGCCTGCGAAGGGTTTGTGCTCGATCGGTCAGGCTGGCGGACACGAAAGGAGGTCGTCGCCTCGGGATCGGTGCAGGCCAGGTGACCGACGGGCTCCGGCGGGGCTCTGCAGCGGAGAATTGACCGGTCGGGGGAGGAGCGTATTCTCGAAGGAGCGGTTGTGAAGCGAGCCTTCGGCGGCAGCCGTGGAGTGCGTGGCCCGGCGGCATGGGTGCCAGATGATGAGCCATGATCGATTCCCGCGGATTGCATCCGGTGGCAGGCGGCCGCCCGCCAGGGGTTTTAGCCTCGTCGAGCTCCTGGCGGTGGTGGCCATTCTCGGAACGCTGATCTCGCTCTCGCTGCCGGCGGTGCAGCGGGCCCGGGAGACGGCCCGGCGGAGTGCCTGCGGCAACAACCTGCATCAGATGGGCATCGCCCTGATCAACTACGAGTCGGCCCGCCGCGTTTTCCCGCCCGGCAGCGATGCCCTCAGTGGCCGCTATCACGCCTGGAGTTCCTTCATCCTCCCGTATCTTGAGGAGTCCCAGACCGCCGGCCGCATCAACTACTCGCTGGCCTGGAACGACCCCCGCGGCAACGTCGAGGTTTCGCGGCATGTCGTGTCGACCTATGTCTGCCCCAGCGGGATCAAGTCGTATCCGGGCAAGCAGGACTACGGCGGCGTGATGGGCACCGCGGTGGTGGTCTCGGAGGACGAGACCCTCCCGCCCGGCTGGGAGCACGGCGGCATCCTGTATGCGACGGCCGAGGATTGCCCGCGGCCCTGCCGGGCGGGCGAGGTGAGCGACGGGCTCAGCCACACGCTCCTGGTCAGCGAAGGCGTCGATCGCGGGTTCCCCGAGATGGAGAACGACTCGGCGATCGGCAACAGCCACTGGGCCTGCGGGACCAACTGCTTTCTCCACAACTCGCCGGTGCTCAACACGCCCGACGTCGACGGATTTCGCAGCAACCACCTCGGCGGCGTGATGGGATTGTTTGGGGACGGGCGGGTTGTCTTCATGGATGACGCCACGATGCCGGGGGTCTTGGTCGCGATGTGCACCAAGGCCGGCGGGGAGCCGTCGCCCCAGGTCCCCTAGTTCTCCGGGGCTCTCGAAACGGCTTTTTGCCGGGTTTTTCCCCGTTTTTGACCTGGCGTTCTGGATCGGTACCATGTGAGGGTCGCGGCGGCGGGGCAAACGTTGCGATGCTGAGAAGAACCGGACGCTTCTCTGGTGGTTTTGATTCGATCATTCCCGCCTGGGACATGATTCTCCGATTCGAAGATTTTCAATACCGGTTTTTAAGAGGATTCAACTCATGACTCGCAGCACTCTGGCCGCCGCATTGCTCGTGGCGATCGCTTCTGTTTCCATGCCCGTGCTCGCCGGCGGTGGCGGAGGCGGTGGATCAAAGGGCAGCATCCCCGTTCGCATGAAGAACGTGGGGGCCTCGCCCGTCGCCGTCAACGCCCAATCAGGCTCGGTGGCGCTGAGCACGCTGGTTGGCTCGGCCCGGACGGTGGCCGCCAACGGCATCTCGCAGTTCAACGTCAACAAGGGAGCATTTTCCGCCTTGGCGGCAGATCCCAATGCTCCCTTCGTGACCAACAAGGTGCGGTCGTTCAGCACCCGCAACTTCAAGACCATCTATCTCTACGCTCAGCAGGACACGACGGCGGCAACGCTCGTCGGCGCCCCGGGCGGCGTGAAGTTCTGACCTGCGGGCGATTGTGCTGCTTGATTCACCCAACAGCGGGCGGACCACCATCCGGGGGTCCGCCCGCTTCTTTTTTGCCGGCTCTGCCCGGGCGGTCCGGGTCAGCGTCGGAACCACGGCGGCGAACGACTGACGATGACCGACAGCGGTACGGAAATGCTGGGAGGAACTGATCGTGCCGGTTCCGTCGGGCAGAGGCGATTGCTCGAGCGGCCTTTCGTGACCTGGCCGCTGGGGGTGGTGAGCGTGGCAGTGCTCGTAGCCGCCCCGTGGCTGCGGCAGGAACTGGTGCCGGCAGCCTGGCTGGGGGTGGCCGGAGGGCTCGTCTTCGTCACCGGACGCCGCGGCTGGCGGATCGAACTGGCGGTGCTGATCGCCGCGGCGATCGCGATCACGATGGCGTTTCACTGGACGCCCGAGGTCCTGTCGGAAGCGATGCGGGCGAGCGAACTGGTCGGTTTCGCCTTTGCCCTGCCGATCATCCTCTGGGACGCCTGTCGGCTGGCCCTTCCCTTCTGGATCGCCGGCCGGCTGGTCCGTGACCCACGCAATGCCTGGCTGCCGGCCGGTCTCACCGCCGTGGTCGCCGAGGCAGTCATCCCCGGGGTCTTCCCCTGGAAACTTGGCTACTGCCAACTGGCCTGGCCGGTGACGGCCCAGGCGGCGGCCCTGCTTGGCCCCGAAGGCCCGACCTTCACGCTGTTTGCCATCGCCGGGGCGGTCGTGGCCGCGGCCGGCTGGATTGCCGGCTGGCAAGGCTGGCGGCAGCTTTCGCTGGGCGGAGCGGCAGCGGTGGCAATCGCCGTGGCGACGTTCGCCTTTGGAATGATGGCGATCGCTCACACCGAGGCCCGCATGGCAGCCGCCCCGAAGCTGAGACTGGCCCTCGTCCAGGCCGACCCGGATGGAGCCGACGCCATCGAGGAGTTTCGCAGCCTCACCCGTCAGGCCTGCGACGGCGAGCCGGCGATCGATCTGGTCTGCTGGCCGGAATGCAGCGGAGGATCCTACGAAGAGGGCCTCGACTCGTTCACCGACGAGGCAGCGATCTTTCGCCGCTCGCGACCGCCCCAGCGAGGGTTGCGGCCGCTGCCGGAGCCCGACTGCCCGCTGCTGTTCGGCGGGCGGATCTATCGTGGCTTTCGGGAGCGACCCAGCGAGATCTACCAGTCAGCCCTCCTGCTGGACCGGCAGGAGCAACTGGCCGGCTGCTACCACAAGCGACACCTGATGCCGTTCGGCGAATACGTTCCCTTTGCCGACGTGATTCCCGAGCTGCGGCTCTCCTTTCCGATGGAGACCGACTACGACGCGGGGAGCGAGTCGGTGCCGATCGACTGCGGTCCGGCCCGGATCGGGGCCCTGCTCTGCTACGAAGACATGGTGCCGCAGGCAGCGGCTAGTTTGGTCGCCGACGGAGCGAATCTGCTGGTATCCCTGATCCATGGGGCGGCTTTCACCAATCCGCTCACGCTCCAGCAGCACCGGCTCCTGGCCCAGCAGCGGGCGATTGAACTGCGGCGTTGCCTGGCCCGCTGCAGTTCCACCGGCGAGACCTGCCTGATCGACGCGACCGGGCGAATCAGCCGGCGGCTTCCCCTGGGGGATACCAGCCTGCTGACCTGCGACGTGCCGCTCCTCGAAGGACAAACGCCGACGACCCGCTGGCGGTGGGCCTGGCCGGTGGCCTGCGGCGTCGGGCTGGCGGCGTTCGCCTATCTGGGCAGGCTGAAGAGGCTGGGCGAACTGGCCGCTTGATAGCAAAGCCTCGGGATGGCCCGGCGGGTCCCGGTCAGCTCCGCCGGCCTTGCGGCGGTCCGCGCGGTCTGGGATAGCCCCCGCTTGTGGCGGTTCCAGGCCGCGGCCTTCCGGGTCTGCGACCGCCTTGTTCCTCATCCTCTGACGGCGGCCGACTGATGCGGATGCCACGACTCTTTCGTCCGTCTCGCCGGCGGTCTCAGTCGCTGCCGCCCGACCTCGATGAGGACGCCCGCGCCATCATCGACATGGTCGCCCCGTTCACGATGACAAGCCCAGAGCGGATCGTAGCCCTCCGGGACGCGGTGCGGCACGTCTGTCGCCACGGGATCACCGGCAGCATCGTCGAGTGCGGAGTCTGGCGGGGAGGCAGCATGATGGCCGCCGCGCTGACACTCTTGGAGATCGGTGACCGCCGGCCACTCTATCTGTTTGACACCTTTGACGGCATGCCCCCGCCCGCTGACTGCGACCGTGACCTGACCGGTTCCGCCGCCGCCGACCTGCTCGTGACCGAAGAGCCGGCCAGCGGGGAGACCTGGGCCCGCAGCCCGCTGGCCGAGGTGCGGCGGAACCTCGCGGCCACCGGCTATCCAGCCGAGCTGGTCACCTTCGTTCCTGGCCGCGTCGAAGAGACGATTCCAGCCGCGGCGCCCGCCGAGATCGCCGTGCTCCGGCTCGACACCGACTGGTACGAGTCGACCCGGCATGAACTCGAACATCTCTTCCCCCGCCTGGCTGCCGGCGGTGTCTTGATCATCGATGACTACGGCCATTGGCAGGGTGCCCGGCGGGCGGTCGATGAGTTTCTTGCCGCCAGCAAGGCGCCCCTCCTGCTGTCTCGCATCGACTACACCGGCCGGCTGGCGGTGAAGGTCGCCTGCTGAGCCCGCTCTGAATCCTGTCCCAGCACTGCCGTGATTCGTTTCGTTCGCTCTCGTCGTGCCTGTGCCCCGCCGCCGCAGCCCCGGCTCAACCTCGGCTGCGGTGATTGCGTGCACCCCGACTGGACCAACATCGATCTCGTGGCGGCGTCCGGCGACGTGACCACCTGGGACATCCGCCGGCCGCTGCCCTTCACCAGCGGCAGCTGCGAGGCGGTCTACGCAGCCCACGTGCTCGAGCACCTCAGGCCCCGCGAAGCTCGGCAACTGCTGGCGGAGATTCGCCGCTTGCTTCGACCGGGCGGCGTCGTCCGCCTCGTCGTTCCCGACCTGGAGGGCGTCGCCCGGGCCTATCTGGCGAGCCTGGAGCGAGCCGCCGCTTTAGGCACCGCAGAGAGCCGCTGGGAGCACCGCTGGATGATCGTCGAGCTGCTTGACCAGCTCGTCCGGGAGACCTCCGGAGGCGCGATGCGCCGCTGGTGGTCGTGTGATCCGGTGCCGGCCCGATCGTTCATCGAGTCTCGGCTCGGTGAGGAGGCCCGGCGGGGCATGGCGGCGGTAGCTGCCGCCCGAACGGCCGCCGGCGACAACCCCCTGGAACCAGCCGAGACTCTCGCGGCCGAGCCGGCCTCGGCCCGGGCTGCAGCCCGATTTGTCGCGCGGGGCGAGCGGCACCGCTGGATGTACGACCGGCTTTCCCTGGTCGATCTGCTGGCCGAAACCGGCTTTCCTGAGGCAGCGACGACCACGGCCGATGCCTCGCGGATTCCCGATTTCGAGGCGGCCTGTCTCGATACCGACGCGGCCGGTAGGCCACGGAAACCCGACTCGCTCTACGTCGAGGGGGTGCGGCCGTGAGCCAACCATCGCTGCGGACCATCGATCGCACCCTCGAGCACCGCGAGCATCCGCGGCTCGCCTGTCTGGCGACCCATGCCGGCCAGGCCGGCGGGGCGGCGATCGCGATGCAGCGGCTGGTGGCGGCCCTGCGGGAATCGGGCGGTCATGTCGCCGTGCTGTCCGGGGATGATGTCCAGCCGGCTCCAGCCGCCCGGCGGCGGCTCGAGCGACGGGTGCGGCGGGCGATCAAGCGGGCTCGGACGCCGGTTTCCAACACGATGTTCACCGCCGACTGGCCCGCCAGGAGTCTGGCCGGCCACCCGGTGGTCACCGCTGCCGACGTGGTCAACATCCACTGGGTCGCCGGCCTGCTCAACACCGCTGGCGTCAGGGAGATCGTCGCCGCCGGCCGGCCGGTCCTCTGGACGCTCCACGACATGCGGCCGTTCACCGGCGGCTGCCACTACGCCGGCGGCTGCCCGGGCTTCACGAGCGGTTGCCATGCCTGCCCGCAGCTGGCCGACCGGCTGGCGGCGCTACCCGCCCGCGTCGCCGCCCGCGGTCGGCGGGCCCTGGCTGGCATCCCCCTGACCTTCGTCTCACCCTCCCGGTGGCTGGCCGGGGAGGTGGCCCGTTCCGCGATCTTTGACAGCGGCTGCCACACAGTCCGTGTGATCCCCAACGGCCTCGATCTGGCTCGCTTCGCCCCGGGTCCTCGGGCCGTCGCCCGTCGCCGCCTCGGCCTGCCGGACGGAGCCTTCGCGATCCTGCTGGGCAGCGTCTCCCTCGCCGAGCGGCGCAAGGCGATGGCGGTGGCCGCAGCGGCCGTCGGCCGCGCGGCCGGTGAGATTCATCACCGCTTCGGGAAGGCGACAGCAGGGCTGCAGGTCATCACATACGGCGCGGGTCAGCTCGAGATTCCGGGCGTCTCCTGCCGCCATCTCGGCAGCGTCGGCGAGGACGACGTCGCGGCTGCCCTCCAGGCATCCGATCTCCACCTGACGATGGCCCAGGAAGACAATCTTCCCAATACGGTGATGGAGGCCCTGGCCTGCGGATGTCCCGTGATCGCAACCAGAGCCGGCGGTCACCCCGAGATGGTGACCGACGGTCGCGAAGGCTGGCTGGTCGACATCGACGATGCCGTCGGAGCAGCGGCGGCACTGATCCGGCTGATCGAGCAGCCTGAACTGCAGGTTGCCGCCGCCGAGCGGGCCCGTCGCCGGGCCGAAGCCGAATGGGATGCGACCGTTCAGGCCCGTCGCTACCTCGATGTTGCCGCCGAGCTGCTTGCAGTTTCCGGTTCCCGGGCGGCCAATCCCGTGCCGCCACCGGTCGCTCTCGCGGCGCTGACCCCGGCCGCTGCAGCGGCCGTGCACGCGGGCAGTCCGCTGCGAGGACCGCTTCGTCACCTCCGCCGGCTGACCCGCTTCCAGCGGTTGCCGCTCGGGACCACCTGAAGAGATGACCGTGAAGCTCGTTCGCTCCCATCAGCGTTTCACTCGGCCGCCGCCGCTCGACGCGGCCGATTTCAGCGGGCCGGTCTTTCCGGAACATGCCTTCCCGCCCGCGGCCGATCTGGCCGAGGACTATTTCGCCGCCTGCCGGCGAGGCTACGCGGCGATGGCCGACACCCGGCTGGCGATCGCCGGCCTGGCCCGCAACGTCGGCGAGATCCTGCCGCTGACGATTCGCCGGATCGAGAACCTGGCCCGCTGTTTCGCCGACGTGCGGATCGTGGTCTACGAAAATGATTCCAGCGACAACACGCCGCTCGTGCTGGGACGCTGGGCCCGGGCCAACCGTGCCGTCACGGTGGTGAGCGAATCGCGATCCGATCCGGTCAACCCGGCCACCCGGTGTCTCGAGCGGGCCCGTCGGATGGCGATCTATCGCCACCGCTGCCAGCAGGAGGTCTGCGAGCAGCCCGGCGGCTTCGACGTGGTGATGCTGCTCGACTTCGACATCCAGGGGGGCTTCAGCATCGACGGCATCGCCAGCAGTTTCGGGTATCCCGGCTGGGATTTCGTCGGTGCCAACGGCCTGATCTGCCGGCGGCATGGCCTCCGCATGAACGCGTTGCGGCAATACGACACCTGGGCCCTCCGGTTCGACCGGGCCTTGACACCGCTCTCGACGGCGGCGGCAGGCGGTTTGGTCTACGAGCGGGGTGGGCCGCTCGTTCCCGTCACAAGCTGCTTCGGTGGCCTGGGCCTCTACACGAGCGCCGCCTACGCGGCTGGCATCTACACGGGCGACGACCTGGAGCATGCCAGTTTCCACCGTTCGCTGCTCGAGCGGGGTCACGAGCGGCTCTACCTCAACCCGAGCCAGTTGGTGGTCTACGGCAGGCGGCACCGGTTTGGCGACCGGCTGGTGGCAGCCCTGCTGCGAATTCCGGGACTCCGCCGTCGCGAGGGACTCTTCCCCCGAGTTCGACCCGCGGCCCCGCCCCCCGCGGCGGCCCGCAGCCGGCGTGCCGCCTGACACAATCCTGACCGGAACCTGACACGCCAGGATGTGGTCAGCGGCACGGCAGCGACTACAACAAAGGGAGTGGTCATGTGTCGGATCGCCGATGCCTGCCCACCAAAAAGTTTCTTTTTCGGCCGCTGGTGCGGCCCAACGCAAGAGCGAGGTCTTCAATGCGAATTTTGATTTCTGGGATGACGGCGGTGGCAGTAGCTGCCACAGTGATGGCCGGCGGGCTTGTCAGTGCCGATGAGTGTCCGATCGCCAAGCAGCAGCGGCTGGCTCGCGAGGCGGCTGCCGGACACGTGCAGACGGTTGCCTACAACGCGGAAGCTGACATCGTCGATACGGCCGTGGCGGCTGGCGATTTCACGACCCTCGTGGCGGCCGTCAAGGCGGCCGGCCTGGTTGAAACCCTCAAGAGTGAGGGGCCCTTCACGGTCTTTGCCCCGACCGACGCTGCCTTCGCGAAGCTGCCGGAGGGGACGGTCGAGACTCTCCTCAAGCCTGAGAACAAGGAGAAGCTTGTCGGGATCCTGACCTACCATGTCGTGCCTGGCAAGGTGATGGCGGCCGACGTCGTCAAGCTCTCCGAGGCCAAGACGGTTCAGGGCAAGGCGGCCAAGATCACCGTCGACGGCGGCACGGTCAAGGTCGATAACGCCACGGTTGTCAAGACCGACATCCCCTGCTCCAACGGCGTGATTCACGTCATCGACGCGGTCATTCTGCCGGAGTGATCGGCGAACATGCCGCGGGGTCGTGCAGGGCCTCGGGCTGGCAGGCATACTAGAGGGCCGTCGCGGGCTATCCCGCGGCGGCCCTCCTGCTTTTCCGCCCCCGGAGCCTGCCATGGCCACCGCCTCTGATTCCACGCCCCGCCTTGGTGACGACGATGTCGCCGCCCTCGACCGGCTCCGCGCGATCCACGGAAAACTCAGGGAGGAACTCGCCCGCGTGATCATCGGGCAGGAAGAGACGATCAATCGGTTGACGATCTGTCTCTTCGCCCGGGGTCATGCCCTGCTGATGGGCGTGCCGGGGCTGGCCAAGACCCTCCTGGTCGGCAAGCTCGCCGAGTGCGTGTCGCTGAAGTTCAGCCGGATCCAGTTCACGCCGGACCTGATGCCGATGGACATCACCGGCACCGACATCCTCCAGGAGACGGCCGACGGCCGCCGGGAGTTTCACTTCGTCCCCGGGCCGGTCTTTGCCAACATCGTGCTGGCCGACGAGATCAACCGGGCTCCGCCCAAGACGCAGGCGGCGATGCTCGAGGCGATGCAGGAACACAAGGTCACCGTGGTCGGCAAGACCTTCAAGCTCGACCCGCCATTCTTCGTGCTGGCGACGCAAAACCCGGTCGAGCAGGAGGGCACCTACCCACTGCCCGAGGCCCAGCTCGACCGGTTCATGTTCCTGATCGAGCTTGACTACCCCGGCGAGGAGGAGGAGGTCGCCATCGCACGCACGACCACCGGCGGACCACCGCCGGCACTCGACCACATCCTGACCGGTCCCGAGATCCTCGAGTATCAGGAACTCGTGCGGCGGGTGCCGGTGCCGGACCACATCTATCAGTTCGCCGCGCGGCTGGTTCGCAAGACCCGTCCCCAGGGCGACTCGGCCCCCGACTGGCTCAAGCCGCTGGTCTCCTGGGGAGCCGGGCCGCGAGCCGTGCAGTACCTGATCCTGGGCGCCAAATCGCGGGCCGCCCTGGCAGGCAGCTACATGGCGCGACTTGAAGACATCGAGGCGGTCGCCGGGCCGGTGCTGACCCACCGCCTGATCACGACCTTTGCCGCCCAGGCGGAGGGAATCGACGCCAAGCAGATTGTGGAGCGGCTGGTGCGGGAGACGATCGCCGAGCAGGCCGGGTGAGGCTGCCATGTTCTCCGATCGCCAGCCCCGAGCGTTTCTCGATCCTGCCGTGCTGGCCCGGCTGGCGGGGGTGCCGCTGTTGTCCCGCCGACCGATGGTGGGAAACGTATCGGGCCGGCATGCCAGCCCCCACCGCGGCTCGAGCGTCGAGTTCGCCGAGTATCGCAAGTACGTCCCCGGCGACGACCTGCGGCGGCTCGACTGGCGGGCCTTCGGCCGATCCGACCGGTACTACGTCAAGGAGTACGAGGCCGACACCAACCTCCGCCTCTGCCTCGTGCTCGATACGAGCGGCTCGATGGCCTACGGCTCGACCGGCCCGGTTGCTGGCGACAGCCAGCCGCTGACGAAGATCGACTATGCCCGCCGGATTTGCGGCCCGCTGGCCTATCTTGCCAGTCAGCAGGGCGACGCCGTCGGGGTCTCCTGCGCAGCTGAGGAGATCGTCCGCACGCTCCCTCCCCGCCGCAGTCCGGCCCATCTGCGACTGGTCTTCGACGTGCTCGAGGAGGCCCGCCCCCAGGGCACCACGGGGCTGCCCGAGGTGCTCCACGAACTGGCCGAAACGGTCCGGCAGCGGGCCTTGGTGGTCGTCGTCTCCGACCTGTTCGTGCCGACGGAGGACCTGGCCGGAGCCTTCGGCCATCTCAAGTTCCGCCGCCATGATGTCGCGGTCTTCCATCTGCTCGATCCGCAGGAGATCGGCTTTCAGTTCCAGCGGCCGACCCGGTTTCTCGATCTCGAAGGGGGCGGGGCGATCTTTGCCGACCCCGTCGAGATCGCCGACCGCTACCACACCGCGGTGAACGCCTACCTCGAGGCGATCCGGCAGCTGGTGCTCGAGTCGGGCATCGATTACCGCCGCGTGCTGACCGACGAGCCCTACGAACAGGTGCTGGCCCGCTTCCTGGTCGGCCGGGCGGCGGGGAGGGGCCTGCGATGACCTTTCTGCAGCCCTGGGTGTTGGCGGCGCTGCCCCTGATCGGGCTGCCGCTGATCATCCATCTGATCAACCAGCGCCGCTTCCAGACGGTGCCCTGGGCCGCCACGATGTTCCTGGCGGCGGCCAAGGCGCTCTCCAGCGGCTATTCGCGGCTCCGCCACTGGCTGATCATGCTCTTGCGGATGCTGGCCGTGGCCGGCGTGATCCTGGCGATCGGCCGTCCCTTGTCGCGGGGCTGGCTGGCGCTGGCCGGCGGTGCCCGGCCCGACACGGCGGTGGTCATTCTTGACCGCAGCCCCAGCATGCAGGCCCGCGATCCCGCCGCTCCGGGCACGAAGCTGGCCACCGGCCGCCGGCAGCTCGCCGATTCGCTCGAGACGCTCGCCCCAAGCCGGTGCCTCTACCTCGGCGGGGGCGACCGGCCGGTGGAGATTCCGCCGGCTGCCCTCGACGATCTTCCTGAGGCCGGACCGGCCGCCGCGGCCGCTGACATCCCGGGGATGCTCCAGGCGGCCTACGACCACATTCGCGAAAATGCAGCCGGCACCGCCGAGGTCTGGATCTGCTCCGACGGCCGTGCCAACGACTGGGCGATCGAGGAGGGCGGCTGGGCCGGCCTGCGGGATGCCTTTGCCAAACTCCCCCAGCAGGTTCGCTTCCAGTTGCTCGCCTTTGACGATCCCGTCCCGGGCAACCTGGCCGTCCGGGTCACCGAGGCCCGGCTGGAGCGGCGGGCCGGGACGCGGGAACTGCTGGTCAGCGTTGCGGTCAGCCGTGTCGATGCCGCCGGCGCGGCAGGCGGGGAGGAGGCCGCGACCGTGCCGATCCGGTTCGAGATCGACGGGGTGACCACCGTCGTCGATCTCGAACTCTCCGGCCGCGAGACGATCCTGGCCAATCATCCCCTGCCACTGGGCCGTGGCGAGGCGGTGCGGGGCTGGGGTCGGGTCTCGATTCCGGCCGACCCGTGCGCGGCCGACAACGAGTTCTACTTCGTGTTCGACGAGCCGGCCCCGCGGGTGACGATGGTCGTGGCCGACGAGGCGGCGGTCGAGCGGGTCCTGCGGCTGGTTGCCTCGATCCCGCCGTCCAAGGAACGAGTCGCCCGTGGTGAGCTGGTGCCGGCGTCGGGTCTGGCCACCGCTCCGTGGGACGAGGCGGCGGCCCTGCTCTGGCAGGGTCCGCTGCCGGCCGGCCGCGATGCGGAACTGGTCGAGGCCTTTCTGGCCCGTGGGGGACAGGTGATTTTTTTCCCCCCCGAGGCAGGCGGCGGCACGACCTTCGCCGGCGTCTCATGGGGTGATTGGCTCGATTTCAAAGAGCCCCAGCAGCCTGAGCAGTGGCGACCCGACGCCGACCTCCTGGCCAATACCGTCGCCGGCAATGCCCTGCCGGTTGGGGAGCTCGAGGTCCGCCGGGTGCGGGGACTCAACGGTGAGGTGGTGCCCCTGGCATCGCTGCCCGACGGTAGCCCGCTGGTGACACGGCTTCCCGACGGCCGGGGTGTCTATTTCTGCACCACGCTGCCGCGGCCCCAGGATTCGACGCTCGCCAGTGAGGGGATCGTGCTCTACGCCCTGGTGCAGCGGGCGATCGAGCGGGGCCTCGAACCGCTGGCGGGCGCCCGCCAGGTCGCGGCGGGACCAGAAGCATCGTTGCTGACCGCCGGCGAGCAGGGCGAGGGCCGTTGGCGGCGGCTTGCGGGACCCAGTGAGCCGGTTTCCGCGGAGGGCGGCCTCCACGCCGGGGTCTACGCCCGCGAGGGCCGGCTCGTGGCGGTGAACCGGCCGCTCGCCGAGGACACCGCCGGGATCCTGGCCACGGAGCGGATCGACGGGCTCTTCCGCGGGCTCTCCTACACGCGGATCACCGGGCAGGCGGGGCAATCCGACAGCATCGTGCAGGAGATCTGGCGGGCCTTTTTGATCGCGATGCTTTTGGCCCTCGTCGGCGAGGGGCTCTTGAGCCTGCCTCGGCGACGCATGACCTCGCGGCCGCCGGCCGCCCCGCTGGGGGCCGCCGCATGAACACCCTGAATGATCCGGCGGCCTTTGCCGGCCTGCGGTTTTTCACGACTCCGTGGACGCTCGGGATTTCCGCCCTGTTGGTCGTTGCCGCGCTTGTGGTGGCGATGCTCACCTGGCGGCGGAGCGGCTTCGCGGCGGGCACCGGCCTCGTCGAGCTGCTGCGGGTGGCGATTGCCGCGCTCGTCGCAGTGCTGCTCAATCAGCCGGAGTGGGTGGAGGAGTTTCGCCCTGACGAGAAGCCGGTGGTGGCCGTGCTCGTCGACGCCTCGCGGAGCATGGAAACGGCGGATGTCATCACCGCCGGCGAGGCGGTCCGAGCGGGAGGACCGCGGTCGCGGCGGGAGGCGGTCGCTCGCCTCTCGACCGAGTCCTTCTGGGAGCCGTTGGCGGAACGATTTCGGGTCGTGATCGAGCCGTTTGCCGATCCCGCCGATGCCACCGGCACCGATCTGGCAGCGCCCTTGGCGGCCGTGGCCGAGCAGTTCGGCAGCCTGCGGGCGGTCGTCCTGGCCAGTGACGGCGACTGGAACGAGGGACCGCCACCTTTGGAGTCGGCTCGCCGGCTCCGGCTGGCCCGGGTGCCGGTCTTTGCCGTGGCGGCCGGCAGTCAAACGAAGCTACCCGACGTGTCGCTCGAGAGCCTCGACTGCCCCACGATGGGCGTGGCGGGCAAGCCGGTGCGGGTTCCCTTCACGATCGAATCATCGCTGCCGACCGAGCGGGTCGTGCCGGCGGTCCTCACGACCAGCGGCGGCGAGACCCTCCGCAAAGACATCCGCCTGCCGCCGATGGCCACCATCACCGACTGGTTCTACTGGACGCCGCCAGCCGAGGGAGACTACACGCTGACCCTCACCCTCCCGGAGCAGGAAGGGGAGCTGCTGGCCGACAACAACTCCCGGACCGCGCCGATCGCCATCCGCCAGGAGCAGCTCAAGGTGCTGCTGGTCGAGAGCATGCCTCGCTGGGAGTACCGCTATCTTCGCAACGCCCTGGCCCGTGATCCGGGCGTCGAGGTCTCCTGCCTCTTGCTCCAGCCGGGGCTCAGCAAGCGGGGGGGCGGCACACGGGACTACATCAGCGAGTTCCCCGGCGGTCTCGACGAACTGACCCAGTTCGACGTGGTCTTTCTCGGGGACGTCGGCGTCGGCGGCGGCCAGCTGACCGAGGAAGACTGCCGACTGCTCAAGGGACTCGTCGAATACCAGGCCAGCGGGCTGGTCTTCATGCCGGGTCTCCGGGGGGAACAGGTCTCGCTGATCGGCACGGAACTCGAGGACCTCTTTCCCGTCGTGATCGACGTGGCCGATCCGGCGGGCACCGCGACCGAAGGCCCCCGGCGGCTGGTCCTGACCGAGGCGGGCCGCAAGAGCCTCCTGACCAAGCTTGCTGACTCATCCGCCGAGAACATTGCCGTCTGGGAGAGCCTGCCGGGGGTGCAGTGGTATGGGCCGGTGCTCAAGGCCAAGGCGGGCAGCGAGGTGCTGGCGGTGCACGAGGACGCCGCCAACGAATACGGCCGGATCCCCCTGCTGGTGACCCGCACCTTCGGCGCCGGCAAGGTGCTCTTCATGGCCACCGACGGTGCCTGGCGGTGGCGGAAGGGAGTCGAAGACAAATACCACTACCGGTTCTGGGGCCAGGTGGTCCGCTGGATGGCCTACCGCCGCAACATGGCCAAGGGCGAGCGGATGAGCCTCTCCTTCGCACCGGAGCAGCCGGAGCTCGGGCAGTCGTTGTCGCTCGATGCCCGGGTCACGACGACCTCGGGTGAGCCGCTGGTCCGCGGCGAGGTGGCGGCCCGGATCACCGCGCCGAGCGGGGCGGTCGAGACGGTCCGGTTCCTGCCACCAGCCGGGGAGGGGGAGTGGGGCGTGTTCGCCGCGTCCTTCGCCCCGAGCGAGCCCGGGCCGCATGAGGTTGTGCTCACCTGCCGCGAGACGGCCGACACGCTGGAAGCCTCCTTCTTCGTGCAGGGCTCCGCCGAGGAGGGGATCGGCGGCGTGGCCCGGCCCGAGGTGCTTGCCGAGATCGCCCAGGTGACCCGGGGCGAGGTCGTGCCCGAGGACGAGGTGGCGGGACTCGTCGAGGCCCTTGCCCAACTGCCCGATCCCCTGCCCGAGGTTCGGCGGCTGCAGCTGTGGTGTCATCCGGCAGTGGCGGCAGCGCTCGTCGGCCTCCTTGGCCTGTTCTGGGTGGGCCGCAAGCGGCAGGGGCTGGTCTGAGGCGATCTGAGGAGGCCGTGACGGCCGCTGGCGGGTGGTGAATAATGAAGGCGACAGGCAGCGAATACCGGACGTCCCGCACGACCGAGGGTGATGCGATGAAGCCGCAACGTGAAGGCCGCGACGCGATTTCGCTCCCCGCGGGGCTCGAGCGACGGCTCTACGCTTTCCGCTCCCTGGTCTGGCGGATCAAGCTGCTCGAGGCGTTCGGCGGGGCGGTGGTCGGTGTCTTGGCCGGCTACCTGGCGGTCTTTCTCCTGGATCGGCTCACCGAGACGCCGGCCTGGGTTCGCCTGGTCGCCTTCGCCGTGGGGGTCATCGGGTCCGCGGCGGTGCCGCTGGCCCTGCACCGCTGGATTTGGAGCCATCGGGGCCTCGAGCAGCTGGCCCGGCTGATCGCCCGCCGCTTTCCTGGCATCGGGGATCAGCTGCTGGGCATCATCGAGCTGGTCCGCGCGGCGGAGTCGCCGGCAGGATCCACGAATCGCTCCCGGGCCCTCTGCGAGGCGGCCATCGGCCAGGTCGCCGAGCAGGCCGGCGGCTACGACTTCGCCGAGGCGGTGCCCCGCCCGCGGCACCGCCTCTGGCTGACAGCAGCGGCGGTTCCTCTGGTCGCTGTGACAGCGGCGGCCTGGCTGGCTCCCGAGGCGGCCGGCAACGCCTGGGCCCGGTTCCTCGCCCCGTGGTGGCCGGTCGAGCGATTCACCTTCACGCGGGTCGAACCGCTGCCGGAGACGATCGTGGTGCCGCACGGGGAGCCGGCGGCTGTCGCGGTTGCCTTGGCTGCTGACACACGCTGGCATCCGGACGAGGCCCGGCTCCGGGTCGGTGGCCAGACGCCGCTCGAGTCTCCGCTCGCGGATGACGGCTACACCTTCACCATTCCTCCCCAGCTCGGCCCTGCGGTGGTTGCTCTGGCGGTGGGCGACTGGCGGCAGCGGCCCCGGATCGAGCCGATGTTCCGGCCGCAGATCACCGGCCTGGCTGCCGAGATTCAGCTCCCGGCCTATCTCGGCCGGCCGAACCTGATCCGCCAGGAGGTTCGCGGGGGCACGCTCGTGCCGGTGGCTGGCGGCACGATTTCGATCGTGGCGACTGCCGATCGAGACCTGGCTGCGGCGACCGTCGACGGTCAGCCGGTTGAACCGGTGGGGGCCGAGGTGCGGACGCTACCTCGGGAGGTGGTCGAGCCGTCAACACTGACGATCAGCTGGCGGGATCGGCACGGCCTCGACGGCAGCGGCCCGCTGACGCTGGCGATCCAGCCCCGCAATGACGAGCCCCCGTCGGTCGTGGCCCTCGACCTGCCGCCCAACCGCGACGTCTTGCTCGATACCGACACCCTCCGGTTCCGCGTGGCGGTGCGGGACGACTTTGGGATTCGCCGCGTCGGGCTGGAATGGGAGGGGATTGCCGACTGGGGCGGCGGGAACGACCCCGCCGCGAGCCTTCGTGGGCAGCGGCTCCTCAAGGCGGGCGGGCCCGAGGTCGAGACGATCGAAGCAGCGGCGACATTCTGCCCGGCCGCCCTCGGCATCGCGCCGCAGCCGATCTTCCTGCGGGCCTTCGCCGAGGATTACAAGCCCGGCCGCGAGCGGGCCACGTCGACACCGCTTTTGATCTACGTGGTCGACAAGGCGGAGCACGCGCTGGTGCTCAACACGCGGCTCCAGCAGTTCCGGCAGCGGGCCAGCGAGGTTCGTGATCGCGAGATGATGCTCTTGGCCACCAACAAGGAGCTTCGTGAACTGCCCGGCGAACGGCTCCTCGACGAGGACGTGCGGGGCCGCCTGGCCGGGCAGGTGGCCGCCGAGGAGGCCAATGCCCGCCGGCTTGAGCGGCTCGTCGAGGAGGGCGCGAAGCTCGTCCGCGAGGCGACGAAGAATCCCGATTTTGAAGCGGCCACGCTCGAGCGGCTCGCCGAAGATCTCCAGGCGCTCTCCGACATCGCGGCCAACCGAATGCCCGGCGTTGCCGACCTGCTGGCCCAGGCCGCCGCCGCAGAGCAGGGCACCGCCGGCCAGATGGGCCAGCCTGGGGCGGGCCAGGCCGGCGAGGCGGGGCAGGCCGGCCAGCAGAGCCAGCAGCAACAGGGCCAGCCGGGAGAGCCTGCCAGTCAGCCCGGCTCGAGTCAGCAGGCGGCCGGTGAGCCGGCCGGCGAAGCGGGAGAGGGCGAAGCGGGCGAGCAATCGCCCCGGGTCGGCGAGCAGCAAAACCAGTCGGCGGGCGGCCAGGGAGGCGAGCCCTCTCCGCCGAGTCCGCCGGTGCCGCAGGTGGTCGATCAGGAATCGTCCCAGCAGCCGGCCGATCCCAATGCCGGCGCGGGCCCGTCATCGGCGGCCGGGGGCCAGGGGCGACTCGGGCTGCCGACGACCCAGGCAGGCGTGTCGCCGCCGTCATCCACGGAGGCGACCGGTGAAACCGAGCCGCCCGCCGATGAACTGCTCGATGAGGCCATCGCCAAGCAGGAGGAACTCCTCGAGGAGTTTGCCAAGGTCGCCGACGAGTTGGCGGCGGTGATGGCCCGGCTGGAAGGCAGCACGTTCGTGAAACGGTTCAAGCTCGCCTCCCGCGAACAGCTGGAGATCGGGGGCAGGCTGGCTGCCCTCGCCGCCGAGGCGTTTCTCCCGGCCGCCGGCCGGCCCCTCCGCGTCGAACAGGCGATTGAGGGCGTCCAGGAACTCAGCCAGCGGGAGTCGGAGAAGGTGTCGGCCCTGCTCGACGACCTGCAGGCCTACTTCGACCGCCGGCAACTACCAGCTTTCCGGACGGTGCTCGAAGAGATGAAGGATCTCGACGTGCTCGGCAGCCTGCGGGAGGTCTCGGATGAGATCGCCAGCGAGGCGGGCATGTCGCTGGCTCAGACGGAGTTCTGGTCGGACACGTTCGACCGTCTGGCCGACGACCTGGTGCCCCCGGCCGAGGGCGGCGGCGAGGGGGGCGGTGAAGGAGAGGCCCGCGAGAGCGTGCCGCCTGAGGTGGTGCTCGAAGTGATGAAAATCCTCGAGGAGGAGGTCACGCTCCGCGAGGAGACCCGGGTGGCCGAGCAGCGGAAAGATGTCGTTCCCGGCGAGGAGCATCTGACGTCCGCTGAAGATCTTGCCGACCGGCAGGAGGATCTGGCCGATCGGATCGTCGACCTGGTCGATCGGCTCTTGGACGAGCCCGACGGGGAGCGGGAGTTCGCCCAGGAGATCGAACTGTTCGACAAGGTCGAGGAGGTGATGGTCGAGACGGCCGACATTCTCGGCTCTCCCGACACCGGGCCGGCGGCGATCGGTGCCGAAAGCGAGGTCATCGAGCTGCTGCTAGCCGCCCAGGCCGCCTCGTCCAACGGCGGTGGCGGCGGCGGTGGCGGCGGCGGCGGCATGACCCCGGGCGGGGGCAGCACGGGCTCCACCAGCGACTCTGCCCTGGCCCTGCTCGGCAGCGGCAATCGCTCGATGATCGAGGCGGGCGGGGAAGACGAGCAGGCCATTGGCGTGTCGGGTCGTGTGCTGCCCGAGGAGTTCCGGGCAGGCCTCGATGCCTACTTCAACCAACTCGAAAAGGGACGGCGATGACGTGCGGCCGGATCGGGAGGATGAGCCAGGCAGCGGTCGCCCTCGGGCTGGCCTGTCGGGCCCTCTCCCTTTCGGCAGGTGATGACATGATCTCCGAGCCGGCTGCGCCGCCACCGGCGGAGGCCGTCCGCTTCCGGGGCGGTAACATCCGGCTGATGGGGATGGCCAACGGCAGGCTTTCCATCGATCTGGGCACCACGTTCGACCAGCAGGTGTTCGGCCGATCGGCGGCGGGAGGCCGGGCCGTGATCATCGTCAACGGCGTCGTGATGCGGCAGCCGCAGGCGGCGAAGGCGGCCACCGATACCATGGAGAAGTTGTCTGGTATTCGCGGCCAGGGCGAGGCCTGGATCGGGGCGATCGATCGGATCTGCGGGCTCGCCCCCGGCCAGCGGCAGCGTCTGGAGATGGCGCTGGCCAGCGACCTCAAGCGACTGGCCCTCCGCATCGACGCGGTGCGTGGCAAGTATGTCGGCCGAGAGGTCTCGCCGGCCGGGGGCGGCATCGACCGTGAAACCATCGCCAGGCTGCGGACCGATGCGGCGACCTGCCGGCGGTGGCTGACGAAGCCCTTTGAACGCGATGCGCTCCTGCCGGCGGTGATCGACGAGATCCTCGATGCCGAGCAGGCGTCGGCCATTGAATCACTGCTGAAGCGACGAATCACCCAGGAAGGCACGCCATGAACCGACTTCGATCCGGCCGCCTCGCAGTCAGCCTGGGGCTGGTGGCGGTGATCACATTCTCCGCTACCGGCGGCCGCGGCGAGGGGCCGCTGGTTCGCTACGGCGATCCGGTTCCGCGGGATGTCCGTGAAATCTACGACGCCGGGATTCGCTACCTCCTCAAGACGCAGGATTCCTCCGGTGCCTGGAAGGACGGCCAGGATGGCCCGGGAGTCACGGGCATGGCGGTGATGGTGCTGCTCGGCTCCGGGGAAGATCCCAACTTTGGCCCCTACCGCGTGCCGATCCGCAAGGCCCTCCGCAGCATGATCATCGATCAGGATCCCGATACCGGTTTCCTGGCCAGCAGTCGGGGCCACGACAGCATGTACCAGCACGGCTTCGCGATGCTGGCCCTCTCGGAGGCCTATGGGGCGGTTGACGATCGAACGCTCTGGGAGGAGGCCAAAGGGCTGCGGGGGCCGGGCGTCGGCCGGTCGCTCGGGCAGGCCCTGGAACTGGCGGTTCGCTGTGCCGTTACCTCCGCCAAGAAGAACCCCAACGGTGCCTGGCGGTACTCCCCCGATGCCCGCGACGCCGATACGTCGGTCAGCGGTGCGGTGTTGATGGGGCTGCTGGGCGCGCGAAACGCGGGGATCGAGGTGCCCGATGAGACGATCGACCGGGCGATCAAGTACTACACCACGATGACGGGGGGAAACGGCCAGGTTGGCTACTCGGGCAATCCTGGCGGCGGCAGCGACGCGGTCACGAGCATCGCGGTGCTCGTCTATGCGATCGCCCGTCACAAGGAACTTCCTCAGTACGAGCAGGCGCTCTCTTACCTCAAGCAGCGGAGTCGCGACCCGCAGTCGGCGATCGGCGGCTATCCCACCTACACCCGCTACTACCGGGCCCAGGCCCTCTTCCAGGGCGACGTCGAGGCCTGGGAAAAGTGGAACTCGGGCCTCGTGCAGGAGCTCAAGAAACTCCAGGGCAAGGATGGCAGCTTTGCCGCGTTCGCCGGCCGAGGCGGGGGCTTCGGGGGCACCGTCGATACCACGCTGGCCCTCCTGGCCCTGGCGGTCAACTACAAGTTTCTGCCCATCTACGAGCGGTGAGCGACATGGCCAGCCAGAAAATTTCGCGCACGCTCATGACCGGAGCCCTGGTCGCCGGGCTGCTGCTTGTGCCGGCGGCCCGCGGGGAAGACGACGAGCAGGCGGCCCGGCAGGCGGCCGCCCGCGACGCCCAGGCGGTCGGCCGGCTGTTGAGGCAGGGCCTGCGGGCGATCCTCCCGATCGCCGAACCGCCAGCTGATCGGCAACGGCAGCAGCAGATCGACCAGCGGGCCCGGCAGATGGAGCGGTTTTTCAAGCCGATCCTGGAGAGCGAGCTGGAACTGGCTCGGCGGACCTGCGGCGGGCTCGATCCGGAGGCCCGCCGCAAGGTCCTCGCCACCGGCACGAAGGCGGTCGAGGAGGCCGCCCGGCAGGTCGCTGCGCGGCAGCTCGGCGGCCGGGCCGATGCGGCCTTTGACCCGCGGGACATCATCCGCAGCCGACTCGCCGAGAGCCTCGCCACGGTGGCCGCGCCGGAAGAGTTGGCGGTCTATCGCCTCGAGGTGCAACGGCGGACGGCCCGCCGGAATGAATCAGAGCGGCTGCTCGTGGTGGCCCGGCTCGATCGGCAGCTCGACCTGACCGCCGCCCAGCAACGAGCCATCGTGGGGGCCCTTGAGACGGCCTGGGAGGCCGACTGGGGCCGGGTGGTCCGCGAGCATGGCACTCGACGGATCAACAACTATCCCCTCGCCCCCGACTATGCCAGCGGCGTCATCACGCCCCATCTCGAGCCCGACCAGGTGATCGAGTGGGAAAACTGGTGTCGGGCGGCGGGATCGAACATGGCGGGAAATCACACGACCTGGCATTTCGACGGCCAGGGGCTCCAGCAACGCGATCCATGGTGGGGCC
>CALGAS010000011.1 GCA_937959175.1 uncultured bacterium
GGCGAACAGAAGTCGTGGTCATCGATAACGCTCCAAATAAATGGTGCTCTCACGTGCGGTCGCTCCCTCGGTTGCCGCCACATGAGCAACATCCAACCGAGGAAGCGTCAAAATCCTCCCTTCACTTGTCGCAAACGATGTGCCGTTTTTTGCAGCCGCCTGGAAAATGGATTTCAAAGAACCAAAAAACACCTGTCATCCAGCGATTTCTGTGAACGGCGGGATACACCGATCCCCCCGGGAGCCCGGTGGCTGGTGGAGCGATTCGCACCAGTTGGGCACCACGGCTGGAGCGATTCGCTCCAGTTGCTCCAAAAAACTGGAGCGAAATCGCTCACCCTGAGGAGGGGGCAGGCGACAAAAATGGTCAGAAAACTTGACCAAAAAAGCCATGGCGCCGTTGAGGAGCGGTAGACATCCCTGCGACAATCGGTCGTCCGCCGTGTTCCACAAGCCCACCGTACAGCCGTCGTTCACCACCGCGTGGAGCCGGAGGCCACCGTGTCAGCCTCTTCCATCCAGACCGCGCCCTGGCACACGCTCCCGGCGGCCGAGGTCTTCGCCCGGCTCGAGAGCGATCGGGCCGGGCTCTCCCGCGATGCCGCCCGGGGGCGGCTCGCCCGCTACGGCCCCAACCGGCTGCCGCACGCCCCGCCGCCGTCGGTCTGGCGAATCCTGGCCCGGCAGTTCACCAGTCCGCTGATCTTCATTCTGGCGATCGCCGCAGCTGTCTCCCTGGCGCTGCATCCCGACGACCCGACCGACTCGATCTTCATCGCGGCGGTGCTGATCCTCAACGCCTCGATCGGCGGCTTCCAGGAATGGCGGGCCGAGCGGAGCAGCCGAGCGCTCCAGCAGCTACTCACGATCCGGGCCACGGTGCTCCGCGGCGGCGAGGCCTACGACGTCGATGCCGAGGAGGTGGTGCCGGGGGACGTCGTCTGGCTCGAGTCGGGCAACCGCGTGCCGGCCGACATTCGGCTCTTCGAGGCTCACGGCCTCGAGATCGATGAGTCGCTCCTGACCGGTGAATCACTGCCGGTCGTCAAGGACGAGTCTTGGAGCGGCCCGGCGGAGGCGAGCCTCGCCGACCGGGCCGACATGGCGCATGCCGGCTCGATCGTGGTCCGCGGCCGGGGGGCGGGGATCGTGGTGGCCACCGGCACGGCCACAGCCGTCGGCCAGCTCGCCCTCGACGTGATGCGGGGCAGCGGGGGACGGCCGCCGTTGCTCGAGCGGATGGAGAAGTTCACCCGCGTCGTCGGCGTGGCGGTGCTCGTGGCGGCGGTGGTGATCGCGGCGGCGGGCATCTTCCTGCGGGGCTACGCCGTCTCCGAGATGGTGATGTTCGGCGTGGCCCTAGCCGTCTCGGCGATTCCCGAGGGCCTGCCGGTGGCCCTGACGGTGGCGCTGGCCGTCGCAACGACGCGGATGGCCCGGCAGGGCGTGATCGTCCGCCGGCTGGCGGCTGTCGAGGGCCTCGGCAGCTGCACGATGATCGGCAGCGACAAGACCGGGACGCTCACCTGCAACGAACTGACAGTGCGGACGGCCAGCCTGCCGGACGGCCGGATGCTCAAGATCACCGGCGAGGGCTTCGCCCCGGCCGGGGAGGTCCGCGACGGCGAGGTGACGCTTGCTGCCGGCGAGCTGCCGGCCGACGTCGCCCGGCTGGCCCGCGTGGCGGTGCTCTGCAACGAGGCCGATCTCCACCGCCGCGACGGCGAGTGGACCTGGCGAGGCGATCCGACCGACATCGCGCTGCTGGGCCTCGGCCACAAGCTCGGGCTCATTCGTGAGGTGGAACTGGAGGCCGCCCCGCAGGTCAACGAAATCCCCTTCGAGCCCGAGCGGCAATACGCCGCGACCTTCCACCGCTTCGACGGCGAGGTGCGGGCGGCGGTGAAGGGCGCGCCGGAGAAGGTGCTGCCGATGTGTCGGCTCGGGGAGGCCACCGCCCGCGGGCTGCTCGAGCAGGCCGAGTCGCTCGCGGCCCAGGGCTACCGTGTCTTGGCCCTGGCTGAGGGGCCGGCCGAGGCGGGGCCCTCGGAGCGGGAGACGCCCGCCGAGCCGGACGGACTCGCGTTTCTGGGGTTTGTCGGGATGATCGATCCGCTGCGGGCCGGGGCCGGCGAGGCGGTCGCCGCCTGCCGCTCGGCCGGGATCACCGTCTGCATGATCACGGGCGACCATCCGGTCACGGCCCTGGCGATCGCCCGCGACCTCGGAATGGCCGACTCGCCCGACCAGGTGGTGACCGGCGGCGATCTCGAGGGGCTCTCTCCGGAGGCGCTTGAAGAGGTTGTCGCCCGCAGCCGGGTCTTCGCCCGGGCGACGCCCCGCCAGAAGCTCGAACTCGTCGATGCGGCCCGCCGGCTGGGCCACTACGTGGCGGTCACCGGCGACGGGGTCAACGACGCCCCGGCCCTCCGCGAGGCCAACATCGGCGTGGCGATGGGCAAGGCTGGCACCGACGTGGCCCGCGAGGCGGCCGAGCTGGTGATCACCGACGACCAGTTCTCGACGATCGTGGCGGGCGTCGAGCAGGGACGGATCGCCTACGACAACGTCCGCAAGGTGATCTACCTGCTGGTCTCGACCGGAGCGGCGGAGGTGCTGCTCCTGGGCCTCGCGGTGATCACAGGCCTGCCCGACGCGGCCGCCGGGGCGGTCCTGCCCCTGCTGCCGGCCCAGCTGCTCTGGCTGAACCTCGTCACCAACGGCATCCAGGACGTGGCCCTCGCCTTCGAGCCGGGCGAGCCGGGGGTGCTCGACCGGCCGCCGCGGCCCCCGGCCGAGCGGATCTTCAACCGGCTGATGATCGAGCGAACGCTGGTGGCGGCGGCAGTGATGGGGCTGGTCGGCTTCGGCACCTTCTGCTGGATGGTGGAAAGCGGCGGCTGGAGCGAGCGGCAGGCCCGCAACGGCCTGCTGCTTTTGATGGTGTTCTTTGAGATTCTCCACATCGGCAACTGCCGCTCCGAGACGGTCTCGGCCTTTCGGCTCTCCCCGTTCACCAGCCCGATCCTGCTGGGGGGCACGCTGTTGGCGCTGGGCATCCATCTCGCGGCGATGCATCTCCCCTGGACGCAGCGGCTCCTCGACGTCGAGCCGCTCGATCTCGGCACGATGGCGGCGCTCTTCGGCCTGGCGCTCTCGATCACGGCCGCGCTCGAGCTCCACAAGTGGTGGTGGGCGCGGAGAACCGCCAGGCGGCGGTGAGCGGATCGGGCGGAAACGCCCAACGGCCCGCCGTCCCCCCGGGAGGCGCGGAAAGCCACCAGAGGTCGCTTGGTCGTGACGGCGTTTGGGGCGGGTTGGTTGTGAACGGTTACTCGGGCTTCCGGGGACCGGGATGGCCCAACGGCCCGCCGTCCCCCCGGCTCGCGCCGGGGGGCTTCTATGGAAAAGGGGACTGGCTCCGAGCGAAGCGAGGTGCCTGTACCCTTTTCAAACTTGAGGACGCGGCGGAATCCGGGTTGGCAGGCGGGCTTTCATATACTCTTCCCCATGCGTCCCGTCATCGTCTGCGGTCTCGGTCGGTTTGGCCTCCAAGTGGTGGAGGCCCTGCGGGGCTGCGGCTGCCCGGTGAATTTCGTCTCCGACGGCAACACCAGCCCAGAGCGGGTCGAGCGGGCCGAGGCGGCCGGGGCCCGCTTCGTACGGGGGGATTTTCGGACGCCGGCCGCCCGTCAGGAAGCGGGCCTCGCCGACGCTCAGGCGGTCGTGATCACGACCGCCAGCGACGTCGACAACCTCGAGGCGGCCCTCGAAGTTCGCGGCGAGGCGCCGGACGTTCGCGTCGTGATGCGACACTCGCAGCCGCGGCTCTCAAAGCGGTTTGAAACCGACTTTGGAATTGTGGCGGCCATGGCACCGGCGGAGCTGGCCGCCGGTGCGTTCGTCGAGGCGGCCATGGCCACGCCTGCCTACGCGCCGTCGCTGCCCCGCACGCAGCAGCGGCTGAAAATCCCTCGGCGGCCGATCCGGCCGGAGTTTGTGGCGATCCCGCTGCTGCTGGTGGCGATCTACGCCGCGGCGATCGTGGTCTTCCACATCACGCTCGATCTCAGCTGGGTCGACGCGACCTACTTCGCCACGACCGTCGTCACGACCGTCGGCTTCGGCGACATCAACCTTCACGACGCCCCTGCCTGGGTCAAGCTCTTCGGCGTGGCCCTGATGTTCGCCGGGGTGCTCCTGATCGCGATGACCGCGTCACTGCTGGCGGTGTTTGTCGTCACCGGGACCGCCGACCATCTCCGCAACGAGTTCCGCGCCCGGAAGCTCCGCAACCACGTGGTCGTCTGCGGGATCGGTTCGGTCGGCACGGCGGTGGCCCGCGACCTGCACGAGCGGGGCAACCTCGTGGTGGTGGTCGATCCCGCCGCCGATGACGAACTGCATCGCGAGACGAACCCCCGCTGCCCGGTGATCGTCGGCGATGCGACCCGGCCGGTCATCCTCCATCGAGCCGGTATCGAGCGGGCCCGGGCCCTCGTCGCCTGCACGAGCAACGATGCCCTCAATCTCGAGATCGGCCTCACCGCCCAATCGGTGTCCGAGTCGCGGCGGGCGGGGCGGCCGCTGCGACTGGTGCTCCGCTGCTTCGACGCCGACCTGGCACGGCGGATTCACGCCGTCTCTGATAACTACACGCTGCTCTCCGAGGCCAAGATCGCCGCGGAAGTCTTCGTCCAGCGGGCCCTGGCCGAGCCCCCCGCCTGACCCGCCCGCCATGCCCGCTTCTCCCGCCAATGCGTCCCACCTGGGCGACCCGGTCAGCCGCCACATGCGGACCGACTTCGCCCGGCTCCAGCCCGACCACACCGTCGGCGAGGCAATCGCCGCCGCCCGGGCCGCCCCGCCAGCCGGCCGGATCATCTACTTCTACGTGCTTGACGCCGAGGGCCGCCT
>CALGAS010000012.1 GCA_937959175.1 uncultured bacterium
CGGGGCTATCCAGCCCGAGTGGCATGGGCGATTCGCTCGCGGGCCCGATCGACAGCGGACTGTCGCTGGAGGGTGATGGCATCGACATCTCCGGCATCGACCTTGCTGCGGGCGATCAGCAGGGGGCTGACGCGATCAACGACACGGAGGACGGCTCCCTGGCGGGCGATGCGTTCGAGTTGGGGGCGGGTGTTGAAGACGAAGAAAGCGCGTCGGTCGTCATCGCTACCGAGGACACCGGTGATTCATCATTTTTTGCCACGGTCGAGGACGCCCCGTCGGTGGCCTATGACGACGCCAGCGGTTCGGTCGACATTCCGCTGCAGGACTTTGATCCCGCGGATCTCGTCCCGAAGTCGCCGCCCTTCAGCGTCTGGCAGGTCGTCGGGCTCGTCTGCTGCACTCTGCTGATGCTCGGCGGCGGGCTGGTCGTGTTCGACATTCTGGGGGTGGTTCAGTCACCCGATCGAGAGCCCGTCTCGACGCCACTGCTCAATGCTCTGGCCCAGACCTTCGGCTGGTAAGGTCGGAGACCGCTCCGGCGGAGCAGCCCTCCAGCCGAATCGTTGGCAACCAGCCGAGAAACGGCGGAACCGGCCATTCAGGGCGGTTCATTTCCCGGTGCAGCGGCGACCGCGGCCTGAGGAGCGTTGCGGCCTATAATCGAAGAGATTGCCATCACCCCGCCTGCCTGGACACGTGCCACCGGCACATCTCCCCAATGCCCAGCCGACGTCATTTTGTCATCGGCCGCCAAACGCGGTTCCCCCTGGCAACGCTGACAGTATTTGTCGCGGCTGCGGCGGGCTGCGCGGATCCTGCGACCATTCAGCCGGGCGACATCCGCTCATACCGGGCTGCCAAGCCGGCCGAACCACCCGCCACTGCCCCCGTCTCGGACCGGGTCGCCCCGGCCATCACCTACACCCTGCCAGACGGCTGGACCGACCGCGGCCGCTCCGGCATGCGGCTGGCCACGCTCCTCTTTGACGATCCGCTGGGAGCCCAGGAAGTCTCGATCATTCGGGCCGCCGGCAGTCCGGAGGCCAACGTCGCCCGCTGGTGGGGCCAGATCGACCCGACCGCCTCGCCGGCCGAGAACGCCGCCCGGACGTCCGCCGCCCTCGCTGCCGCAGAACGAATCCCGGTAGGGGGTTCCGAGGGGCTGATTGTGCTCCTTCAGGCTGGCGGGCGTGCCGAGGCGGGGGCAGATCGTTCCACCGATGTCGGTGGCGAGCAAGCCGCCGCGGAATCCGCCGAGGTGATCCTCGGCGGGATGATTCCCATCGACGGTTCGGCGGCGGTGTTCGTAAAGTTCAAGGGGCCTGCTGCCGCGGCCCAGCGGGCACGGGAGCGTTTTATCCGTCTCGTATCGAGCATCCGCTGGCAGGACGCGGCGGAGTGAGAGGAGCTGCATTCATGGCCACCGCAACGGCACTGCCACCACCGACCGACACCGCTTGGAGCGACCCGCGCGCCGGCCGGCCCGGCGACTCGGCGGGCTGGCAACTCCTCAAAGCCCTCGGCTCGCTCAAGATCACGGTGACGATGTTCCTGGCGGCGGTGTTTCTCTTGTTTATTGGCACGCTGGCCCAGGATGAGAAAAACCTGCCCGAGGTGAAGGCGGAATATTTCAACAGTTGGCTCGCCCGCGTCCCGTTCTCCGACTTTTTTCCCGTGACGATCTTCGGCGAGTCGTCCCTGACCGGCTGGTTCCCCTTTCCCGGCGGCGCGACGATTGGCCTCGTGCTCCTGATCAACCTGATCGCCGCCAAGGTGACCCGCTTTCATGTCACCGCCCGCGGCCAGCGGCTTGTCTGGGGAACGCTTGTCTCGCTGCTGGGCGGGCTGATTACGGTGGCGGTGATCCTCGGCGGCCATCAAGCTGACGGGCTGCAGGGCCGTCCTCCCTTCGACTACGACGTGGTCTGGGGGCTTGTGCAGGCGGGCGGAGGCCTGCTGGCCGTGGGGCTGACGGCCGCCGCAGCGACCGCCCGTACCGGCCTGACCCGCGGGGTGGCCGGCCTGACGGCGGTGGTGATCGCGGTCGTCACGCTGATGACCGTCGTCGGCGGCGAGGACTGGCGGATGAACGAGCCCGGCCTCCGAATCATGTGGCAGCTGATCCAGTCGAGCGTGGCCTCGCTTGTCCTGCTGGCGGGCCTGGTGATGGTTTTTGGAGCCAGAGGGGGCAACGTGCTGATCCATCTGGCCGTCGGGCTCTTGATGGTCGGGCAGTTCGTGTTCGGGGATCGCCAGATCGAGGAACGGATGACGATTCTCGAGGGGCGGGAAACCAACATCGCCTGCCGGACCGACGAGGTTGAACTGGCCGTCATCGACACCGGCGGCAGGGAAACCGAAGGCGTGACGGCGATCGCCGGGCGACTGCTGCGGGCCCGCACTGGAGGCGAGCCGATCGAGATCGACGATCTCCCTTTCACGCTTCGCGTGGTCGACTATTTCCCCAACTCGTCGGTCGCCAGGGCAGGCTCCGACGCCGCCAACCAGGCGACCACCGGCCTGGGCGAGCGGTGGATCGCCAGCAAGCGGCCGCCGGAAGGAGGCGCATCGTCCCGAGCCAACATCGCTTCGGCCTACGTCGAACTCGCCGACCGCGAATCGGGCCGGTCGCTGGGCACCTACCTGGTCAGCCAGTTTCTCAACGACCAGTCCCAGGTCTTCGCGGGAGCGGATCGCAACGAGTGCGACATCGTCGACGTCGACGGCCGGGCCTGGCGACTGCAGCTGCGATTCCGCCGCGAATACAAGCCTTACTCGGTGCGGCTCGACGATGTCCGCCGGATCAACTACTCGGCCAGCGAGACCCCCCGCGACTATTCCTCGTATGTCACCTTCACCGATCGGGCCACCGGGGCCGAGCAGAAGGGCCGCATCTGGATGAACAACCCGGTCAGGTATCGAGGTGAAACCTTCTACCAGAGCACCTATTCCGAGGTTGACCTGGGCGGGGGCGCAACTGCGGAGATGACCGGCCTGCAGGTCGTGGAGAACGCCGGCTGGCTGGTGCCCTATGTGGCCTGCGTGCTCGCCTTCTGGGGCATGCTGGTCCATTTCGGCGGCACGTTCCTGCGGTATGCCGATCGGCATGAACGGCAGCGGCGGGCGGGGGCGGACGACGGCCAGGATCGCCGCGCGGCCAGGAAACTCCGCGGCAGGGTCATCCACGCGGCTCCGGCCCGGTTCTCCAAGCCCTTCGAACCCGCCGAACTGCTCTCACCGCTGGCGGCGGTACTCTGCGTGGCCGCTATCGCCGGGATGGCTGCCTGGCCACGGGGCGGCGAAGAGGCGGCTGCCTGGCGAGCCGCCGGCAGCCTGCCGGTGATGCACGAGGGTCGGATCAAGCCCCTCGACACGGTGGCCCGCAACACCGCTCAGTTGCTCAGCAATCGGACCAGCATCAAGATGCCGGCCGGCGAGGAGGCGACGGCCGGTGATCCAGTGGGCCGGGTCACGGCAACCGAGTGGCTCATGGCCCTGATGGCAGGCGGAGAATGGCCCGCCCGAGCGCCGATCTTTCGGATCGATGCCAAGGAGGTGGTCGATCTCTTTGACCTGCCTCGTCGGCCCGGCCACCGCTACGCCTACGCCGAGCTCGAGCCGAAGCGGGCCGAGGTCCGCCGGCAGATCGAAACGCTCCGTGACGTGCCCCGCGAGGAGCGTTCCTTCGGCCAGCAGAAACTCCTCGAACTGGAGCAGAAGCTCTCGGCCTACGAGCTGATCCGCGTCGCCTACCAGGCGCCGCCGATGCCGACCTTGGCAGGCGACGACGAGGCCGCCCGGCGGGCGTTTCTCGGGGAGGTGATGCGGATGATTCAGGGGGCTCGCCTGATCGAGAGCAATCACCCCCCGGCCCTGATTCCTCCCCTCGGCCGGGCCGCCGGTGATCCGGCCGAGGCCGACCGATCCGCCCGTTGGCAGGCGCTCGAGCCCGCGCTCGCCGACGCGATCGTCGCCAAGATCCTCGCCGGCAGGCCCGGGCAGCCTCCCCCCACGCCGAATCCGGCGATCTTCCCTTTGACCGAACTCCTCGAGGCAGTCGAGCAAGACGCCAACGCGCTCGGGACGGCGGTGGCCGCGTATCGCGATGCCGCCAGCACCCTGCCCGAGTTTGCGGCGGCCGAGTCGGCCGCCGCGTCGGAGGCCTGGTTCAATGCCTTCAACCCCACCTTCCTGGCCCGCTGGCTCTACGTCCTGGCGGTGCTCCTTTGCTTCGCGAGCTTCCTTGTCTGGCGGGAGTCCTGGCGGGAGGCCTTGGGAAGCTTCACCTGGTGGCTCCTGGCCGGAATCTTTCTGCTCCACACGTTCGCCCTGGGGATGCGGATCTGGCTCACCGGCCGGCCCCCGGTCGTCAATCTCTACTCGTCGGCGGTGTTCATCGGCTGGGCCTGCGTCCTGGCCGGGCTGGTGCTCGAGCGGCTCCATCGGATCGGCGTCGGCAATCTGGTGGCGGCGATCGCCGGTGGCCTGACCTTGGGCGTGGCCTACGGCCTGGAGTCGGGTGACACGATGCACGTCCTGCAGGCCGTCCTCGACACGCAGTTCTGGCTGTCGACCCACGTGATCACCGTCACGCTTGGCTACGGGGCGTCCTTCCTCGCCGGCCTGCTGGGCACGATGGCCATCGTGCATCGCGGCTGGGCGGAGCTCACCGGCCGGGCAGACGCATCAGCCTCGCGGGATCTCCAGGATCGGCTCTACCGGATGAACTATGGCGTGGTCTGCTTCGCGCTCTTTTTCAGCTTCATCGGCACGGTCCTGGGCGGACTCTGGGCCGACGACAGTTGGGGCCGCTTCTGGGGCTGGGACCCCAAGGAAAACGGCGCCCTGATGATCGTGCTCTGGAATGCCGCCGTGCTGCACGCCCGCTGGGACCGCTGGATCGGCCCCCGCGGCTTCGCCCTGTTCACCATCGGCGGCAATATCGTGACGGCCTGGAGCTGGTTTGGCACCAACCAGTTGGGGATCGGCCTCCACAGCTACGGCTTCACCAGCGGCGTGCTCCTGCTGCTCGGCGGATACGTGGCCAGCCAGTTGCTGCTGCTGGCGGCCGGCTGGGCCCTGACCAGTCGCTCCCAGCCTGCCGGCGGCTGAGTCGGAGAGTCGGGCTCGCCTGCCAGCGGCTGCCAGCGACCGGCCACGAACCGCTCCGCCCGGATGCCCGCGGCGGTCAGCGTGACTGCGACGGCCCCTTCGCCGCCCGTTTTGACCACCTCGCTGCCGGATGCCCTGTCCGCGGTGCTGCTTGCCGCGGCGTAGGCATCACGCACGAGCGGCCAGCACCGGCCCCCGCGGCCGCTCACCAAAACCAGCTGAGGGCTGGTCGCCCGGGCGATGTCGGCCGGCAGGCTCGTCTGGCTGCCATGATGTGGTGCCAAAAGCACGTCGCATTCTCCCGGGCCCGACTGAGCCAGGGCGGCCAGGGGCTCTCCCTCGAGATCTCCCGTGAGCAGCAGGCGGCGGCCGGCGGTCTCGACGGCCAGGACGATGCTCGACTCGTTGTCGCTGCGGGGAGGCTCGCCCTTGGCTCCGCCGGACCGCCCCGCATGGAGAACTCGAGCCCGGCAGAGCGGATCGATCGCGAAAGAGTCGGCCTTGCCAACCGTCCGCACCGGCACGCCGCGACCCGCCGCCTCCGCGAGCAGATTGGCCACCGCCACAGACTCGCTGACCAGAAACGCTTCCGACACCAGGATCTGCCCGACGTCGAATCGAGCGAGCAACTCCGGCGCCGCGTTGAAATGATCGGCGTCGGCATGGGAGATCACCAGCGTGTCGATGCGGGTGTGCCCCTCGCTCCAGAGCACAGCCGACAGGGCCCGCTCCGCCGCAGCGGCCGCCCCCAGCCGGCCGGCGTCGTAGACGAGGCAGCGGCCCGTCGGCGTCGTCACCACGATCCCGCAGCCGTGCCCCATCGCGGCAGCCACGACCCGCAGGCCAGCCGGCCCGGGGCCGCCCAGGCCGGCGATGCCAGCCGCCGCCAGACCGACCGCGGCCCACCCGGCCGCCAGACCGGCCCAGGTGGCGGGCCGCGGGAGCAGATCCCGTCGCAGCCAGACGACCGCCGCGACGAGGGCCGCATACCATCCCGCCACCCACCATGCCGGCGGCCCGGCCACCCAGAGGTGACCCGCCGGCACCGTGGCGGCCACGGCGACGACGCCCTCGATCCCTGCCAGGGCGGCATCGCAGCATGCGGCCAGGGCCGCCGCGGCGGCGGGCCACCAGGGGGCCGTCAACAGGCAGACAATCCCGCTGCTCATCGCCAGGGGCACGAGGGCCGCCACCAACAGGTTGGCCACCAGCGCGACCGGGCTGACGAGATGAAACTGCGCGGCCACCAGCGGCGCCGCCGCCAGCCAGACCGCCGCCCCGGCCACCGCCAGGCCGGCCGCCCGCCCCAGCAGCCGCCGCAGGTGTCGCAGCCAGGCCGGCCGGCTGCGATCGATCAGCCGCTCGATCGGATCGACTTCTCGGGGCCGACGGCTGGCCGAGGCAATCCCAACCAGGATCGCCGCCGAGAGAAACGAGAGTTGGGAACCAGGTGTGCAGACCTCGGCCGGCCGCCAGGCGACGAGCACCAACGCCGCTGCCGCCAGGGAGTTGATCGTTGCCGGCCGCCTGGCAAGAACCGTCGCCAGGCAGGCGATCGATACCAAAAGCGTGGCCCGCACGACCGGTGTCTCGCCGCCAACCAGCATGGCGTAGAGTCCCGTCGCCACCGCGGCTCCCACGGCTGCCCAGCGACGTGGCACCAGCGTCCAGCGGAGCGCACCGAAGACGCCCCCGGCCAGCAGCCCCACGTGGAGTCCCGAAATGGCCAGGACGTGGATCAGGCCTGTGGCGGCGAACGCCTCGGCCTGCGACCGCGGCAGCCGCTCGCGGCAGCCCAGCAGCAACGAAGCGGCGAGCCCCTGACGCTCAGGTGCGATCGTCTGCTCGAGGACGCCGACCGCCCGCTGGCGGACCCGGTCGATCGCGGTGGTGGGCGACCACCACGGAGGCTGATCGAGGATCGTGACACACTCCCAGCCGTCGACCCGCATGATCGAGAGACAACGGTCGGCCCTGCCGCGGGCGGCAAAGTCGAACTCGCCGGGATTGAGCGGCGGAGATGGCCGCAGGCCTCGGCCGAGAATCTCCACCCGACTGCCGACCCGCAGGGGAGCCGGCTCGGCTCGCACGATCACGGTCGCCCGCCCGGTCGCCGGTCGCCACGCGTCGGCAGAACGGATCGCATCGACGGCGATCACGCAGCGGCTGGCCGGGCCGATCGCGGCCGCCCGGCGGGGATCGCCATCCGTAGGCGGCAAGGCTCTGGGGGACTCCCGGAGCCTCCCCCGGACCGCCAATGGCACCGGCGTATCGCCGAGTTGCCAGGCGACGTCGCGGCGGTCGAAGAGGTCGGTCCTGGCAGCCGACCAGGCCGCGGCTGCCAATGCTGCCGCGGCGATCATCGCGGCGGCGGCCAGCCGCCACCGCCGTCGCCACGCCAGCCACCACCAGCAGATCAGAGTCCCAACCGCCGCGGCCCAGCAGGGCTCCGCCAGCCTCACCGAGCCGCCCCGTGCCGCAGCCACCTGGGCAGCAGCCGCCCCGGCCACCGACGCCGCCGCGATGACCACCAGCGGCCGCGCGGGGAGCGGCTCCCGCCGCCGTGCCAGATCGAGCTGGCGAGCCGACGCCAGGACCCGACGGACCGGCCAACTCTCCCGCAGGCTGCGAAGCGACTCGAACAGGAGGATCGTGGAGAGCACAGGCAATCGCTCAATCACTCGGCGGGGAGCACAGGGAGGCCAGAGCTCCAGCGGCTGGCGGGCCACGGACGACGACCGCCGGGCCCTATCCTGTAAACGAGCGCGGCCGGCTGAACGGGCAAAAAATCGTCGGGCCGCCGGCCACGGTGCAGTCGCCGAAGGCCCAGACCGCCGGAGATGGCGGGCTCGGCCGTGACGACCCCGACGTCAGCTGCCGCGTTCCGGCGAGCCTGTCCTGCGAGCCTGGAAGACGCGTGGCAGGCCCGCCAGATCGGCAAGCGTGGGGGCGAGTTCGAGCCCGGCGGTCTCCGCCAGGACCGCCTCGACATCGGCGGCCACCGCGGGGCCGGCCTCGAGAATCAGCCAGCCTCCCGGGGCCAGCCGCGTGCTGGCCTGGGCCGCCAGCCGGTCGATGAGTTCCACGCCCCGCCGGCCGCCGACAAGGGCCAGCCGCGGCTCATGTTCCCGCACGTCCCCCGGAAGATCGGCAAACTCGTCCTCGCGGACGTAGGGCAGGTTGGCGACGATCACGTCCCAGGGTCCGGACACCGCGGGATCAGCGAGCAGGTCTCCCTGCGAGAACGCGATTCGCTCGGTCAGCCCATGGCGGGCGGCGTTCTCGCGGGCCACCGCCAACGCCTCGGCCGAGATATCGGTCGCCGCAACCTCCGCCTCCGGCAGATGCTTGGCGACCGCCACCGCGATCGCCCCGCTGCCGGTGCCGACATCGATGATCCGAGCCCGCCCGGCCGCCCGGCAGAGGTCGAGGGTTCGCACCACCAGGCCCTCTGTCTCGGGCCGCGGCACCAGCACGGCCGGTGAGACTGCCAGCGGGAGCGAGAAAAACTCCTTGCTGCCGACGAGATAGGCGACGGGCTCCCCCTGGCCGCGACGTCGCACGAGTTCCCGAAAGCGTGCCCGCTCATCCTCCGGAACGACCTCGGCGTAGGCCGTATAGAGGAGGATTCGCTGGCAGCCCCGGACGTGGGCCAGCAGGACCTCGGCGTCGAGGCGGGCCGACTCGCTGCCTCGCTCACCGAGCCAGCCGGTCGTCCAGGAGAGGAGCCGGCCCACGGTCCATTCGTCGTCGCTCATCGAGGCTCACCGGTCTGGCCCGGGGCCATCGCCCGCCGACGGGCGTCCCGGGCATGCCGCTCGATGGCATCGACAACCAAGCCGAGCCGCCCGGCCATCACCTGGTCGAGGGTGAAGTTCTCGTTGATCCGGTGGTCGGTGACACGGTTCTGCGGAAAGTTGTACGTCCTGATCCGCTGGCTGCGGTCGCCGGAACCGACCAGATCCTTCCGCTCGCTCGACCGCTTGGCGTGCTCGATCTGCCGCTCGTGCTCGTAGAGGCGGGTCTTGAGCACCCGGAGGGCCTTGGCCATGTTCTTGTGCTGGCACTTTTCGTCCTGGCACTGCACCACAATCCCAGTGGCCATGTGGGTGGGCCGCACGGCAGAGGCGGTGTTGTTGA
>CALGAS010000013.1 GCA_937959175.1 uncultured bacterium
CTCCTGATGGCCACCACGCCCCGCGCCGCCCGACAGCTTTCCCGCCAGTTCGAGCAGCGAACCATCGACAAGGCCTACCTGGCGGTCGTTGCCGCTGCAGTGCCGCCGACAACCCTGGCAGACGCTTTTGAGTGGCGGGATCTGATTCGGAAGGTGCCTGACGAGCCGCGGGCTGAGATCGTGGCCGGGGATATGACCGGGGCCCGCGAAGCGATCACCGAAGGACACCTGCTGACGGCCGAGTCCGACAGACTGCTGTTGAGCCTGAGCCCCCGAACCGGCCGCATGCACCAACTGCGGCTCCAGGCCGCAGCCCGCGGCATGCCGATCGTCGGCGACACGCTTTATGGGGGCCGGCCGCTCCCGGAGGCGGCCGGCCTCGACGAGCGGAGGCGACCGATTGCCCTCCATGCCTGGCGGATCGCGTTCCAGGATCCCGACTCGGCCGAGCGGATCACGCTCGAAGCCCCGCTGCCCGAGGCCTTCCCATGGACCGCTCCGGTGGTCCGCTCGGTCATCAGCCAGCCGCCATCCCAGAGTCCGTAACCGGCTGGAAACTCGCAAAGCCCGCTGAAACCCCATTCACCCCCAGCCCCGCCGCCGGAAATCTTTCCAGAATCGTCATCACCTGCGTCGATAGCAAAAACGGTCCACTCGGAGGCCCCGCGCTCGTTTTTCCTTCTCGCCGCCCCTTTCATGCGCCGCAGCCCGCTTGCCATCGGGATCGCCGAGCCAGCCGGCATCAGCCTGCTGGCCCTGCTGGTCGGCATCTGGATACTCGGCTCGATGGCCGCGAGCCACGCCGCCCCCGGCGACGCCGAGCAGCCAACGGACAACGAACCGATCCAACTGGAGCTCACGCCGGCGGCCGACGGTGTTCCTCCCGCCCCGGCTCTTCCGCTGGCCCCGCTGGCTGAAACCCTGCCGGCACCCGAGGCATCGCCCGCGCCGCTCCTCGATCCGCTCGACTTCGAGGCGCTCGTGCAGGCGGAGGTCCGTCGGCAGCTGGCGGCGACCCGGCGGGCTGCCTACACCCCTGCCACCGACACCGCCCCGCCCAAGGGGCTCAAGCTCTACGACGCCAAACAGACCGGCGGCTTTCCCTTCTCGGCCAACATCGACGGCTTCATGCAGGTCCGCTGGTTCGAGTTCGCCCGGGGGGCCACCGGCTACCAGAACGCCGCCGGCCAGTTCGAGCCGATCAGCAACATCAACTCCTTCAACATCAACCGGTTCATGATCACGCCCTACGGCTACGTCGTTGACGAGCGGATCATCTGGTCGCTGACGCTGTTCGGCACCACCGACAATGGCAAGAACGACGCGATCGTGCCCCTCGGCGTCGTCGGCTGGAAGTTCAACGACAACCTCTCGATCACCGGCGGCACCACCTTCGTCGCCAGCACCCGCGAATGGATCATCTCTAACCGCTGGATGCAGGGCGTCGACCGGAGCATGGCCAACACCTTTTTCCGCCCCAGTTACTCACCCGGTGTCGAAGCCAACGGCACCCTGTCCGACGGCCGGCTGATCTATCGGGCCGGCATCTGGAACAGCATCCAGGGGGCCACCTCGGGCGTGCTCCGCAAGGGCACCTCGATGGCCTGGGCGGGCAACGTCTGGTGGGAGCCCAACGGCCCCTTCGGCCTCGGCTATTCCGACATGGAGTATCACGACGATCCGGTCTGGCGGATCGGCACCAGCGGCCTGACCGCCCGCACCGAGGCGATCGACTCGGCCGGGGAGAATCCGGAAGACACGATCGTGCGGCTCTCCGACGGCACGCCGATCGCCCTGCCGAACGTCCTCGGCGCCGGCTCGACGGTCAACGAGTTTGATCTGTCGCTGGCCACGATCGACGCCGGCTGGAAGTACCGGGGGATCGCCCTCAACTTCGAATATTACTTCCGGCTGATCGACAACCTCACCGGCGTCGGCACCTTCGACCGCTCGAGCCTCTACGACCAGGGGGGCCAGGCCTACGTCGCCTGGTGCGTCGTGCCGCGAACCTACGAGTGGTACGGCCGCTCGAGCGCCGTCACCGGACCGTTCGGCACCGGCCAAGAGTATGGCGGGGGCTTCAACTGGTACTGGTTCGGCTCACGGCAGAGCCGGTTCACCTTCGAGGCCCTCCACATCCTTCGCAGCCCGGCCGACAACATCCTCTACCCCTACCGGGCCGGCTACACGGGCACGGCGATCCAGACGCAGCTCTGCCTGATCTTCTAGCCGCGTGCTTCGCGGGGCTGGTCATCCTCGGCTTCCTCCGGGAGACTCGCGGCCAGGGATTGCCGGGTTGCTCGCTCGGCGGCGGCTTCGCCGCACACGCGCACTTCTGGAGAATGAGTCATGAGAAACGCTGTCTTGCCGTGGTGCCTGGCGTTCCTGCTCGGCGGGCCGCTGCTGTCGGAGGCTCTGGCGAAGCAGGCGTCGGTGATGCCGCAGCCGGCTGACGACCTGCCCGATACCGAGCAGCCGGTGGCAACGCCGGAGTTTGTCGACCTCTTCAACGGCCGCGACCTGAGCGGCTGGGTCGATGTCAACACCTCGCCCAAGACCTGGAGCGTCAAGGACGGGCTGCTCGTCTGCAGCGGGCAGCCGATCGGCGTGATGCGGTCGGCGAAGCAGTACGAGAACTTCATCCTCCACATCGAGTGGCGGCACATGCAGCCGGGCGGCAACTCGGGGGTGTTTGTCTGGAGCGAGGGGCAGGTGCCGAAAGGCCGGCAGCTTCCCACGGGCATGGAGGTGCAGATGCTCGAGCTCGACTGGATCAATCAGCATCCCCTCGGGAACGGAGCACCGAACCACATCGGCTATATCTCGGGCGAACTGTTCGGGGCGGGCGGCCTGCAGGCCACTCCCGACAACCCCCGCGGCGTCCGGAGCATGGCCCGCGAACTGCGGTGCAAGGGCCACGGCAAGTGGAACGTCTACGACGTCGTCTGCGTCGATGGGACGGTGAAGCTGGCGATCAACGGGAAGTTCGTGAACTCGATCCGGAACTCGTCGATCCGAAAGGGCTACCTCTGTCTCGAATCAGAAGGTTCCGAGATCCACTTCCGCAGCATCCGGATCATGGAGCTGCCGCCGGGCATCACCACGCCGGAGCAAACGGCCGCGGTCGTCGACTAGACGGGCATCCATGGACCGGCGGCCCGAGCGCTACAGCCCCGCCTTGATCAACAGCCCGCAGGCGAGGATCGCCAGCCCGGCGAAGGCGTGGGCGAAGCGATCGAGCCGCGGCAGCTTCACCAGCGTCGCGCCGGCCCGCAGCACCGTGACTGCCGCGAGCATCGTGCCGACCGTCGCCAGCGTGAAGGCTCCCACGACACCGGCCACCGCCCAGGGGCTCGCCTTGGCGGCCGGATACATCAGCAGCGGGATCAGCGGCTCGCAGGGCCCGAAGGCGAAGAGCAGAAACAGAATCCAGGGCGTCCAGACGGCGACGGCCGCCGCCGGCTCCGCCTCGTCGGTGGGCTGCTCATGCACGTGGAGATGCTCGCCGTGGTGGGTGTGCTCGTGGGAGTGGATCGTGCCGTCGGCATGGGCATGGAGATGGGCGTGGCCCGGCCCGCCCGAGCGGGTCCGGGAGGCCCGGACCAGGCCCCAGACGGAGTAGGCCAGCCCGAAGCCGATCAGCAGCCAGCCGGCGGTGTCGCCGCGGAAGGCCTCGAGCGACTCCAGCCGCAGGACGGCGATCCCCAGGGCGAGCCCCACCAGGCCGATCGCGACGCTGCCGGCCACGTGGCCCAGCCCGCAGGCGGCGGTCACAGCGAGCGTGCGGGCGGTCGACCAGCCGCCGGCCCGCGACATCGCCACGAAGGGAACGTAGTGGTCGGGCCCCAGGATCGTGTGCACCGCGCCAACGGCAAAGGCGGTGCCGCAAAGCGCGATCGCCTCGGGAGAGCCCATCTCGATCATCACCACGCACAGTTCCTTTCTGCTTGGATTGCGGCCGGACTCTCTGCCGCGACCGCTGCCAGCCCTCTGGCGGGCAGGCTCGATAGCCTCAGCTCGGCGGCTATCCAGCCGCTCGCCCGCCGCTAACTGAAGAAATAGAGCTGGTTGAGGGCCAGCGACTTCGCCGGCGGGGCCGTGGCGTGGGTGCCGTCGACCTTGACGGCGAAGGTCTGCGGATCGACCTCGATCTTCGCCAGCGTATCGTTGCGGACCATGTCCCGCTTGGTGAGCGTCCGGGTGCCGCGGACGGGCATCACCTTCCGCCGCAGGCCGAGCCGGTCCGCCAGGCCCCGCTCGTGGGCGGCCTGCGAGATGAAGGTGATGCAGGTCTCGGGCATCGCCGTCCCGAAGCCCCCGAACATCGGTCGGTAGAACATCGGCTGGGGCGTGGGCAGCGAGGCGTTGGGGTCGCCCATCGAGGCCCAGTTGATCATGCCCCCCTTGATCACGAGCTTCGGCTTGGCCCCAAAGAAGGCCGGCTCCCAGAGGACGAGATCGGCCATCTTGCCGGGGGCGATCGAGCCGAGCACGTGGGAGATGCCCTGTGTCACCGCCGGGTTGATCGTCACCTTGGCGACGAACCGCAGCACCCGGAAGTTGTCGTTGCCGGGGGCGTCCTGCGGGAGCGAGCCCCGCACCTTCTTCATATGGTCGGCCGTCTGAATGGCCCGCAGGAAGCTCTCCCCGACCCGCCCCATCGCCTGGGAGTCACTCGAGATGATCGAGATCAGCCCCATGTCGTGGAGCACGCCCTCGGCCGCGATCGTCTCGGCCCGCACGCGGCTCTCGGCAAAGGCGACGTCGGAGGGGATCTTGGGATTGAGGTTGTGGCAGACCATGATCATGTCGAACAGCTCGGCCACGCTGTTGACGCCGTAGGGCAGCGTCGGATTGGTGGAGCTCGGCAGCACGTTCGGCTCGCCGGTCACCTTGATGATGTCCGGGGCGTGGCCGCCGCCGGCCCCCTCGGAGTGGAAGGTATGGATCGTGCGGCCGTCGATGGCGGCCAGCGTGTCCTCCACGAAGCCCCCCTCGTTGAGCGTGTCGGTGTGGATGCTCACCTGGACGTCGTAGTCGTCGGCCACCGCCAGGCAGGCCCGGATCGCCGCCGGCGTCGAGCCCCAGTCTTCGTGGATCTTGAAGCCCGCCGCCCCGGCCAGCACCTGCTCGACGAGCGGGGCGGCCGCCGAGGCGTTGCCCTTGCCGAGTAGGCCGAAGTTGATCGGCAGCCCCTCGATCGCCCGGAACATCATCTCGAGGTTCCAGGGGCCGGAGGTGATCGTCGTGCCGTTGGTCCCGTCGGTCGGCCCGACGCCGCCGCCCCAGAAGGTGGTGATCCCGTTGCAGAGCGCCGCGTAGACCTGCTGCGGGCAGATGTAGTGGACGTGGGCATCCATCCCGGCCGGGGTGAGGATCAGGTGCTCGGCCGAGATCGCGTCGGTCGCCGGGCCGACGGCGAGGTTCGGCGAGACGCCCTCCATCGTGCTCGGGTTGCCGGCCTTGCCGATCCCGACGATCTTCCCGTCCTTGATGCCGACGTCGGCCTTCACCACGCCGATCGTCGGGTCGACGATCGTGGCATTGGTGATCACTAGGTCGAGCGCCCCGCCACCGCTGGTCAGCTGGCTGTCGCTGCCCATCCCGTCGCGAAGCGTCTTCCCGCCGCCGTAGACCGCCTCGTCGCCATAGACGCGGAGGTCCTTCTCGATCTCGATCACGAGATCGGTGTCGCCGAGGCGAATCCTGTCGCCGACGGTCGGCCCGTAGAGATCGACATACTGCTTGCGGGAGATCTTCGACATGAGGGCTTAGCTCTTTTCCGGAGGAAGCGACTTGAAGCCGAGCTCGGCCGCCTTTTTGACGGCGACGGTGAAGTTCGGGCGGTAGTCGGGCGTCGGGCCGTGGCCGACCCAGCCATCGACGAGGTTGGCAAAGCCGTGGGCGTAGCACTTGCCGGCCAAGGGCACGAGAGTGACCTGCTTTTCGTCGCCCGGCTCGAACCGGATCGCCGTGGTGGCCGGAATGTCGAGCCGCATCCCGAAGGCGGCGGCCCGGTCGAAGGCAAGCTCGCGGTTGACCTCGAAGAAGTGGTAGTGGGAGCCGACCTGCACCGGCCGGTCGCCGGTGTTGCGAACCTTGAGCGTCACGGTCGGCCGGCCGGCGTTGAGCTCGATCTCGCCGGCGGCCAGGATCACGCCGCCGACCGGCACGTCGGTGAGATCCTCCCCGTGCGGGGCGGCATGCTTGTGCCGCTGCCAGTCCTGACCTTTGGCCCGCGGCGTGACACTCGTCTTCTTGGCCATCTGCGACTTCTCCCGGGAAAGGTGGTGGGCCGGCCTGCTAACGGATCGGCTGGTGGACGGTGACGAGCCGGCTGCCGTCGGTGAACACGGCCTCGAGCTGCACGAACGGAATCATCTCGGCGACGCCCTCCATCACGTCGGCCGTCGTCAGGACGTCGGAGGCCGTCTTCATCACCTCCTCGACGCTCTTTCCCTCCCGGGCGCCGTCCATCGCCGTGGCACAGATCACCGCCATCGCCTCGGGATGGTTGAGCCTGATGCCCTTGGCCTTCCGCTTGAGGGCCACGTCGGCCAAGGCGTAGACCATCACCTTTTCCATCTCGCGGGGGGTCAGGTGCATCGCGGGGAAATCCTCCTGTCTGTCGAACTCGAACCGGGACCGAATCGCTGCCGCTCAGGCCGCCCGGGGGCTGAAGGCGGAATCGATGGCCAGCAGCACCAGCACGATCCAGGCCGCCATGATAAAGGGTGCGGTGAGAGCCGGCACGCCGATGGTCGTCGGAAAAAACTCGACCAGGGGCACGCTCGCCAGCGCCGCCAGCTTCGCCGTCAACAGCGACGGCCGGGCGAGATAGGCCGCGAGAGCCGCCAGCGAAGCGTTGTAGCCGTAGATCCCGAGGGCCACGGGGCCTGCCGGATCGCCGTGGTAGATCGCCCCCAGCGTGCCAAGGACTGCCCCCAGCAGCCCCACGACCGCGTGCCGCCAGGAGGCAATCGCGATCCCGGCCACGAAGCAGAGCCCACTGATGCCGTTCGAGGAGAACATCACCTGCCCGACCCCGGCGAAGACCTCGTCGACGAAGCCTTCCCAGCCCGGCCGCACCGTCGCTGGGGCGGCCGGGGCCGCCGGCAACCGGTCGCCGAGGGCCCCAGCGGCCAGGAGCATGCCCCAGGTGGCGAGCACGAAGGCGGTCGTGTAGGTCGGAAACTTCAGCTGCCGCCGCAACAGCCAGGTCAGCGGTGCCGCGGCGGCCGCGGCGATGACGGCCAGGGCGGCGGTTATCAAGGTCGGGGGCAGCAGGGCCGCAGCGGCCGCCCCGACGAGCGCCGAGTTGTAGCCGTAGATGCCATCCTCGAGGTCTGTCTGGCCGAGCTTGAGCACCGCCGCCACGAGCGGCCCGATCACCGCCCCGACGGCCGCGCCGGCCGCCAGCCAGGGCGAGGCCATGGCCATGCCGGCCAGAAACAGCCCGCCGGTAGCGGCGTTGCGTTGGAACATCACCTGGCCGAGCCCCCGCAGGACCACCAGGAGGATGCCGCCATCTCCGGCCAGGCTGGTTGTCTCGGGCGTCGCCCGCTGGGCCTTCTTGGCTGCCACCGCCGTTCTCTTCCTCCCCGAACCGCACCACTGGCTCGCGTGCCGCCGGGCTGGCTCGCATTTGCTCGTCTTCCGCGAGCGGTTTATACCACGTCTGCACGGCGACGCCGCTCCGCCTGCCTGCCCCCGACGACTCACCAGCGAAAGATCCCCGCATGCACCACACCCCCTCGCCCGAACCCGAGGCACGTCGAGCCGGTAAGCCCCAGATCGTCGAGCGGGTCCTCGGCAACGCCACCGACGACGCCTGGAAGGCACGGCTTGCCTCGGGCACGATCGACTATCTCCGCCTCGACCAGTGGCAGGCCCAAAAGAACCGCTTCCGGAAGGCGACCGATGCCGGCCTCGAACTCGCCCTCTCGCTCGAGCGAGCCAGCCACCTCCACCACGGCGACATCCTCGCCTGGGACGAGGCGGCGAAGACGGCGGTCGTGGCCCACATCGACCTGGCCGACGTGCTCGTCATCCGGCTCGACGGACTCCGCGGCCAGCCCGAGGAGATCCTGATCCGGACCTGCTTCGAGCTCGGCCACGCCCTCGGCAATCAGCACTGGCCGGCGGTCGTGAAGGGAACCACCGTCTACGTCCCGCTGACGGTCGACCGCAAGGTGATGGCCTCGGTGATGAAGACCCACGCCTTCGACGGGATCAGCTACGACTTCTCGCCGGGCACCGAGGTGATCCCCTACCTCCTGCCCCACGAGGCCCGCCGGCTCTTCGGCGGCGCCGACGCCACGCCCCACTCCCATCTTCCCGGCCACAGCCACGGCCACCATCACGACTGACCGGCCACCACCACCCCTGACCGCTCCACCCCAGCCCCGCGCGTGATGCCGGCCGCCTCGCCACCACCGCCGCCCTCGGTCGTCGAACTGCTCCGCGTCCTCCAGTTTGGCGACTCGGTGCTGCCGGTCGGGGCCTTTTCCTTCTCCGGCGGCCTCGAGTCGGCGGTCCACGAGGGCATCGTCCACGACGCCGCCACGCTCCGGCAGTTTGTCCGCACGGCTGCCCGGCAGGCCGCCACCGCCGACGGGATCGCCCTCCTCCACGCCCACCGGGCCGCCCGGGAGGGCGACCTGCCGGCGATCCTCGCGATCGACAAGGCGGTGCTCAATCGCAAGCTCAACGAGGAGCTCCGCACGATGACGACCCGGATGGGCCGCAAGCTCGCCGAACTCTGCGAGCACGTCCGGGCCGGGAGCCTGATGGCCGACTGGCTGGCGGCCATCAGGACCGGCCAGACCCCCGGCACCTATCCCATCGCCCAGGCCCTCGCCTTCGCGGGCCTCGGCCTCGGTGAGCAGGACGCCTTCGCCGCCCACCAATACGGCGTCGCCTCGATGATCACCGGCGCGGCCCTGCGGCTGATGCGGATCACCTACCTCGACGCCCAGGCGATCCTGTTTGACGTCAACGCCACCGCCGCCGCCGACCTGGCGTCCATCCACGACGCCAGCCTCGACGACATGGCGACCTTCGCCCCCGAGACGGAGATCGCCGCAGCCATTCACCTCAAAGCCATGGTGCGGATGTTCATGAACTGATCAAAAAGGGGACATTCTGCTTTTCCAAGGCATCCCGTCTTCGGATACCACGTTCCGGACCGAATCTTTGGGGGTCAGTGGAAAAGCAGAATGTCCCCTTTTTTGCCGCTCGTTCGCTGCCTGCTACA
>CALGAS010000014.1 GCA_937959175.1 uncultured bacterium
TCGAGCCGGCCGATCTCGGTCAGCCTCGAGTCTGCGAGTGACGCAGCCTCGCCAAGCGCCCGATCGAGTTGGCTGGCCTCCTGGCGGATCGCTGCCGCCTCGGTCTCGAGCCCAGCGACTCGTGAGGCGGTCGCCTCGCGATGTTCCACGAGAATCCGACGCAGCTCAGCCTCGCCTCGCCGGGCGGCTCGGGCGACATCGGCCGCATCGCGGGCGGCAGCGAGCGGGTCGTCCTGCCGAAAGCGGTGCACCAGGTGTTCGTAACCGGGGTGGATCGCCCGCATCACAGCCCCGGCCTGCTGCCGGCGAGACTCCGCCGCTGTTCCGAAGCTCACTTCCCCGCGGTGGAAGACGAACAGATCGGCCGCCAAGACATGCCGCCAGCCGGCCGCCCTGGCCCGCATGCAGTAATCGGTTTCTTCACCGTAGCCCCGGCCGAAGTGCTGCTCGTCGAAGGGGCCTGTCTCTGCCAGGCAGTCCCGCCGCAGATACATGCAGAAGCCGACCGCCGTCGGGATGTCGATCGACCAGCCCGCATTGGCCTCCCGGAAGACCTCGTCGACTTCCGCCGCCGACCAGCCGGCCGGGAGTCGATTGGCGTGAAACGGGACGGGATAACTGGCCAGGGTCGCATTGTTGGAGAACGGCGTCACCGTCCCGACGAAGTCACTCTCAGCCGCCCGCCGGAGCCGGTCGAGCCAGCCAGGGGGAACGAGCGTGTCGCTGTTGAGGAGCACCACGTCGCGATCGGGATGGAGGGCGAGGCCACGATTGGCCGAGGCGACGAACCCGAGGTTTGCGGCGTTGCAGAGCAGCGTGAGCTCCCCGCGGCTGGCCCGTTTGCGGAGCGTGGCCGAGAACGTTGGGTCCTCACTGGCATCGTCGATCACCACCAGCTCGAACTCCCCGCCCCCAGCGAGCACCGAGTCGATGCAGGCGAGCGTCGCCTCACCCCCGCCATACACCGGTATGACGACGTCTACCGTCCGGGTGGTCACTGTGACGGGTCGACGGCGGACCGCCACGTTCGCTCGCAGATGCCGCCCGATCTCAGCCATCGCCTCGCGCGTCTCCGCGACGACAGAAGCATCTCCCCCCGCGGCCAGCCGCTCGAGGCAGGCAAGCGCCTCGGCAGCCAGCCGGCCGGTCGGCGTGTCGGGGAGGGGCCCGGGGTCGCGATGGTGGACGAGGGCGGCATCGACGAACTGCTCGATCTTTCGCCGGCGGACTTCTGGCAGCGGATCCGTGAGGCCGGCCCTCGCCCGCAGCCGCTCGGCCAAGCCGACGGGATCGGCGAGCATGGCAGCGAACGACACGACCTCGAGCGGATGTCGCTCACCGAAGTTCACTGCCTCGACGCAGTGAAACAGCCAGGCAAGGAGCGCCTGCTCCAGCGGCATCGCGTCGCGGGCGGCCAGCGACGCGGCCACCTCCAGCGGATGCCGATAGACGAGCAGCCCGGCGATTTCCTCGCTGACGCCCGCCGCGGCCCGCTCCCAGAAGGGCCAGAGCCGGCAGAGCCGCGGGTCCTTGATCGCCCAGGCGGGCGCGGCGGCAAACTCCCGCTCGAGCACTGCCGCAGCCCGTTCGCGAAGCAGACTGACCCGGGGATGGTCGAGCCAGCCCTCGGGCAGCGGGGAGGGCACCGACCAGGCCAGCGAGATCGCGGCCAGGAGTTCCTCGTCGATCGCCAGGACGTCGCGGTGTTCCCAGAAGCCGCGGGGATTCTCCGCGGCCTCGCCGACGAGCAGGTTGCGTCCGAGATCGAGGCCCGCCAGCCGGGCGATGCCTGCCGCCAGCGACGTCCCGCTGCGGTGCATCCCGAAGATGAAGAGAGCCCGATGCGACATGGGACACTCGGAGATGTGGCAGCCCTGGAACGCGGCCCATCCGCACTCCACCCCCTGTAGCCTACCTCCGAAAATCGGCCCCCGCGGGCTCGGGGTGGGTCCGTGCCATCTTGCCGGACGCTCTTGTCGGGTTGACCTCACACAGGCTCGGGGTGGGCCCGTGCCATCTCGCCGGACGCTCGCTGCGGGCATCCCTGCC
>CALGAS010000015.1 GCA_937959175.1 uncultured bacterium
GGCTCTCCCCGGGGATCGTCGAGGAGGAGCATCCCAGCGTCGACACGGACGAACTGCTGCGGATCTACTCGACGCTCGAGGCGATGATCGGCGTTGATGCGGTCGTTTCCGCCTTGCGGGGCTTTTGCGAGAACGCCCTGATGCCGCCGTTTCTTGCTGCGATTTCATGTCCGGACCTGCGGAGCGGCATCTGTCGGTATGCCGAGTGCAAGCGGCTCTGCGGCCCCATGGAAATCTCGCTCCAGAGCGACGGCGAGACCGCCGCGGTCGCCTTTGATTGGCTCGCTCCGCTGGAGCGAATCAACCCCTCCCTGGTGATCGGCTGCACGGCGGCGGTTCTCGACATCGCCGAGCGGGGGGCTGGACGGCGGATTCTCCCCGTCCGCGCCGAAGCTCCGAGCGCCGCTGACATTCCGGCATCGATTGCCGAGAAGCATCTCGGCGTGCCCCTGCAGCAGGGCCAGGCGATGCGGCTGGTGTTCAACGACCGCGATCTCGACGCTCCCTTCCGGACGCAAAACCCGTTCACCCTCAAACTGCTCGACCGTTTCTTCGCGGAGCTGCTTCCAGAGCACCTTCCCGCGGCCAGCCGCTCCGACGACGTCCGCGAGTCGCTCAAGCGGCTCTTGCCGTCAGGTATTTTCGAACTGACGGCGGTCGCTCGCGATCTCGGGACCTCGCCCCGGCAGATTCAGCGGGAACTCGCCGCCGAGGGCACGAGTTTCCGAGACGTGTTCAGCGACGTCCGCCGGAAACTGGCCCTGCACTATCTCGCCCGCGGCCACTCCTCGGCCAGCGATGTCGCCTTGCTGCTCGGCTACAGCGAACCGGCCGCGTTCCACCGAGCCTTCCGCCGCTGGACGGGCAAGACCCCCGCCGAATACGCCGCCGGCAAGCGGTAGCCCGCAAGCCGCGGGCACCGCTCACCAGCGGCCGGGATTCGCGTCACGAATCGGCACCCGTACGGCGGCGTCGCCGTGCAACCGCGAGCCCGCCAACGGCCAGGCCACCGGTTGCCAGAAAGGCGATCGAGGTGGGCTCTGGGACCGCGTTCACCGTCAGCGTGTCTCCGCTGCTGAACGTGGCGTTCATAATGCCATCGCCGGCGTTGATGCCCATGGAAGCGAGGGTCTGGTTTTCGAACGTCATGCTGCCGGAAATCGGTGAGCCGGAGACGTAAGAGGGTTCGATATAAAAACCATTGGATTGAAATCCAAACGCATTTCCGGCTGCGATCGAGAGACTGTCAGGGCTGAAAATGCCGCCTGTTCCAAAGGCCGAGGGGGCCACGGTCCACGGGTTCTTCGCGAAATCAGTGAGAGACGCTTTTGTCGCCACTCCATTTTGCAAGTTTACCTGCCCACCGGCTGCCGCGATCCGGTTGGTATTCGCGGAACCCAGAACGTTGAATCCGATACCGGTGAGATCGATCGAGCCGGTGTAACTGGCGACGACATCGGAACCGACCTCCTCGATGTCGACGGTAATGGCAGCTTCGGCAGCGGCGTGCAGGAGACTGGAGCACACGAGGGCAAGTGCGAAGCCGATTCTTTTCCAACTCATGAGGATTGCATGGTAGCCCAGCCGCTTTGCGTGCTTGCGGAGGGCGGCAGTTGTGGGAACGGTGATGCGATTGATCATGAAGCGATCCTTTCTCGTAGGTGAATCTTCTGGTCTCTGAACGCGGTCTCGGATGGTGTGCCTCGGGCCTGCGTTGCACCCGCAAGGCTCAAGGCTTACCACCACGTCGCGAAGAAAGTATTCCGGAATCAGCAGGCCCCGTCATTGATCTGACCCGCCAAAATCTTGATCTTTTCCGCCAACCGCTGGCCGCGGTCAGGGCTCAGCCGCTGCTGCACGCCGACGACCTCCGCGGAGGGCCTCAGCCGTGGCGGCAATCGATGAGGCCCGCACCATCCGGGGCCATTGACGACACCACGCACTGCGACCGCCATTCGCTTGACAGGGCAGTGGCATTCTGTACACTTTTCGTGGTGTCGGTCCCCCCACAGCCGGCTCCGAGGTGTTCATCCGAGGTATTCAATGGCCACGATTCCTCAAATCCGCACCCGACTTCTGGAGGTTTTTCCGGAGCGGCAGGCCGATGTGCTCGCACATGTGCTGGTGGAGTCGCACGATGACCTGGCGACGCAGGCTGACCTGCACAAGCTCACCGGCGTTGTTTCCGATCTGGCCAACGTCGTCACCGACCTTGCCGAGTCCCAGAAGGAGCTCGCCGAGGCCCAGAAGCGGACGGAGTTGGCCGTGGCCGACCTCGCGAAGCAGGTGGGCGGGCTCGCCAACAGCCTCGGTGGCAGCCTGGAAGACTTCGCCTGTGACCTCGTGCCCGAGATTCTCGAGAAGCACTGGCGGCTGGAGGTCACGTCGGCTGAGCCAGAGGAACTCGATGCCGGCCGAGGGCCTCACGATCTTGATCTCGTGGTCCGCGGCACGATCGATGGCCGTCCGGTGATGATCGTGTGTGAGGTGAAATCTGCAGTCACCGTGAAAGAAGTCGAGCGGTTCATGAAAGTGATTGACTGGCTGCGGGCCGCGCACCCCGATCAAGACATCCGCGGTCTGTTCTTCGGCTACCGAGCCGATCGCAAGGCCCGGGAAGCAATTCTGTCAGCTGGCGCGGCGATGGTCTTCACCCGCGGCGTGATCATCCCTGCGGCGTAAGGGCCTAGCAGTCGCCAATCTCCACGACGCGAGCGACGGCATCCCGCTGCTCGACCGCGTCACCTGGACGGGCCGGAGCCGCGCCGAACGCGTCGCCAGCACGCGGTCGCCCGCACTCGCCGGGCTGGGCTACGCGACGAATGAGAGAATCGCGAAGTAGTGGCAGCCGCTCCCTCCCAGCACAAACACATGCCAGGCGGCGTGGAAGTAGCGGACGCGGTGATCGAGCACGAGAAAGATCACGCCCACGGTGTAGACCACGCCCCCGGCGGCCATCCATGCCAGGCAGGCCAGCGGCACAAACGGCGCGAGGATCATCGCCGGCAGCCAGCCGAGCGCGACATACGGCAGCGGCGAAAAGGTGTGATCGACGCGATGCTCGGCGAGCACCTTCGATGCGAAGCCCACGAACGCCGCACCCCACAGTAGCGCGAGCACGGGCAGGGTCCATGCCGGGGGGAGGTAGGCCACGAGAAACGGCGTGTAGGTGCCGATGATCAGCAGGAAGATCACCCCCTGATCCCAGACGGTGAGCCGATGCTTCCATTCGGGCTGCTGCACGCCGTGGGAGAGGGCAGACGCCGCGTACGTCGCCACGAGCGTGGCGGCATAGAGGCCGCAGGCCAGGGCGATCGTCCAGTGGGTGCAGCTCGCCAGCAAGGCGACCGCCCCGGCCAGGCTGAGCACCACTCCCGCGGCATGCGTCAGCGTGTTGGCCAACTCCTGACGGGCATCGCGGGGCGGACGGGGGGCGGTGCTGGGCATGGCGTGGGCGCAACAAGGGGCCGCGGTGAGCCTCTCGCACGCGAGCCGAAAGTTTCCGGCCTGCTGAACGTGCCTGGCTCACCGCCAGTATTGTCGCCGAGCGTATCCAGAAACCGGCTGCCTCACCAAACGATCGCTTTTCCCGCGAGAAAAGGCTTTTTCTGAGGTCTTCCTTGATGCATGCACGTGATGCATGTTGACGGCGGTTGAAAACGGCGGCCGCATGGTTGCGTACGACAGCCACTTTGGGGCAGTGCCTGGCTTGATCGTGGAAGCCCCCTAGCTGTTGTTGCAGTCGCCGGTGGTCGGCAAGCCGATCCGGAGGGAGTCGCGGGCCGACAGGCCCTGCGTCTGGAGAAGAATGTCTTTCGCTTTCTCGACGTCGGCCAACTCGATCGGAAAAACCTCGTCAACGACAGCCAGCAACGCCCCGCAGGCAGGCTGGATCGCGTCGCGACGATCGATGGCGGTGTACCGATGCAAGATTTCCTGAAGCACTTCGGCGTCGGTCACCAGTCGTTCGTTGGCAGACACCGCCCGTTCGAGCATCTGCTGGGCGTCGA
>CALGAS010000016.1 GCA_937959175.1 uncultured bacterium
GGCTACGACATCCTCCACGTGCCGGACGAGACATACGTGGCGGTCGACCTGCAGTATGGCCCCGACGGCGGTGTCTACGTGATCGACTGGAGTGACCGGCAGCACTGTCACAATCCCGCCACCGAGGTCTGGGACCGCTCCAACGGCCGGCTCTACCGGGTGGCCTGGGCGGAGACGTTCCGGCCGGTGTCGGTGGATCTCGCCGCCAAGACCGACGCGGAGCTCGTGGCCCTGCACACGCACCGCAACGAATGGTTTGTCCGCACGGCACGCCGGCTCCTCCAGGAGCGGTCCGCCGCCGGCACGCTCGACCCCGCCGTGCTCGAGCCCCTGCGGGAGATGGCCTCCTCGGCCGACGCCGTGACGGCCCTCCGCGGCCTCTGGACGCTCCACGTGACGGGAGCCCTCGACGACGCGGGCCTGGCCCGGGCCTTCGCCCACTCGGACGATCGCGTGCGGGGCTGGGCCGTCGCGCTCGCCACCGAACTTCCGGGCACACCGCGGATTCCGATGGCGGCCCTCCTGGCGGCGGCCGAAAAGGATCCTTCGCCGCTGGTCCGTCGGTCACTCGCTTCGGCGCTGCCCATGCTGCCGCCAGCCGACCGCTGGACGCTCGGCGCGGCACTGGCCATGCACGGTGAGGATGCGGCCGACCGCTTCCTGCCGAAGCTGATCTGGAGCGGCCTGGCCCCGCTCATGGAGAGCGATTTGCTGCGGGCCGCGGCGCTGGCCGAGGCGACGCCGATCGAGCCGCTCGCCGACTCGATCGACTGGTATCTGGGCCGGTCGCAGGAGGGGCGGCGGCTGCTGGTCGCCGCCATGGTGAAGGAACCGCCCGCCCGGGCAACGCGGCTGGTCGAGATCCTCGACTTCGCCCTGGCCAACTCAGGGGCCGTACCGGCGGCCGAGGGCTGGGCGGCCGTGGTCGCCCGGTTCGCGGACGGCGCGACGGCGAAGCAGGTCCGCCGGCTGTCGGGCGTGTTCGGGGATGCCGCCGTCCTGGCCGCGATGCGGGCCACGCTCGCCGACCGGGGTGGTGCCCTCGCGGCTCGCAGAGAGGCCTTCGCGTTGCTCGCGCGGGTCAACGACGAGGAGTCCGTGCCGATCTTCGTGTCGCTGCTCGACGACCCCGAGTTTCGCACCGCGGCATTGCCGCTCGTGAACCGCTCGAACGACCCGACCGTGGGCGACAGGCTGCTGGCGAACTACGGCTCCTTGGGCGAGCAGGATCGCCGGGCGGCGGTCGCGACGCTCGCCAGCAAGCCGGCCTTCGCCCGACCGCTCGTGGCGGCGCTCGAGGGCGGGCGGTTTCCCAAGGACGACGTCACGGCCTCCCAGCTCCGACAGCTCCGCGGCCTCGACGATGCGGAGATCCGGGCCGCCCTCGACCGCGTCTACGGCAAGGTGAACGAATCGCCGGCCGCGGCGAAGGCCACGATGGCCCGGCTGAAGGGGGTCTGGCGGTCAACGCCGCGGTGGGCAATCGACCGCGACCGCGGCCGGGCCGTGTTCGCCAAGGCCTGCGCCAACTGCCATGTCCACGGCGACTCGGGAGGCCAGCTCGGGCCGAACCTCACCGGTGCCTGGATGAACGGTCCCGACTACTTCGTGGAAAACCTCGTCGATCCCAACGCCGTGGTCGGGCCGGATTACCAGCTGACGACCGTGATCACCGACGACGGCCGCTCGATCAACGGCATCATCGCCGAGGAGACGCCCGAGTCGCTCGTGCTCCGCACCCCCGACGGCCCGGTGACGGTGCCGGTCGCCGCGATCGAGGAGCGGACCACGTCGGCCGTCTCGCTGATGCCCTCGGGGATCCTCGAAAGCCTGCCGGAAGACGAGTTCCTCGCGCTCATCAAGTTTCTGACCACCAAGCCCTGACGTATTCCCCGGAGCCGCCCGATGACCGTGTCTCCTTCCGCGCCCCGCAAGCTTCGCACCGCGATCGTCGGCCTCGGCTTCGGGGCCGAGTTCATCCCCATCCATCAGCGGCACCCGCAGGCCGAGCTCGTCGCCATCTGCCAGCGATCGGCCGACAAGCTCGACCAGATCGGCAAGGCCCACGGCGTCGAGCGGCGGTATCGCGACTATGCCGAACTGCTCAAGGACAAGGAGATCGACGCCGTCCACATCAACTCGCCGATCCCGGACCACGCGGCGATGTCGCTCGCGGCCCTGGAGGCGGGCAAGCACGTGATGTGCACCGTGCCCATGGCCACGAGCGTCGAGGACTGCCGGAGGATCGTCGAGCTCACGGAGCGGACGGGCCTGAAGTACATGATGGCCGAGACGGTCGTCTACGCCCGGGAGTTTCTGTTCGTGAAGCAGCTGGCCGACGCGGGCGAGCTTGGCAGGATCCAGTTTCTCCAGGCCAGCCACCAGCAGGACATGGACGGCTGGCCCGACTACTGGCCGGGGCTGCCGCCGATGCACTACGCGACCCACTGCGTGGGGCCGTGCCTGGCGCTCGAACGCAAAGACGCCGCCGAAGTGAGCTGCTTCGGCTCCGGGCGAATCCGCGAGGAACTCATCGGGAAGTACGGCTCCCCCTTCGCCGTCGAGACCGCGCATGTCGCCCTCCGCGACAGCGACGTCGTGGCCCGGATCATCCGTTCGCTGTTCGACACGGCGCGGCAATACCGTGAGAGCTTCGACGTCTACGGGTCGAAGCAGAGCTTCGAGTGGCAGCTCTGCGAGGGGGAGGAGCCGGTGCTCCACACGGCCAAGAAGCCGGAGCCGGAGATTCCGCGGCGGGTGAGCGTGCCCGACTTCGCCGACCGGCTTCCGGAACCGCTGCGGCCCTTCACGACCGGCGGCGTCTACGATGCCGACGAGCACCAGCACCTCTCGTTCACGCAGGGGGGCGGCCATGGCGGCAGCCATCCGCATCTGGTGCACGAATTCGTGACGGCCTTGGTCGAGGGCCGCGATCCTTATCCGAATGCCCGCCAGAGCGCCAACTGGACCTGCACGGGCCTGCTCGCCCACGAGAGCGCGATGCACGGCGGCGCGATCCGCACGCTCCCGGAGTGGACGTTTTCCTGACTCACGGGGACAGTCCCCGCCGCGGGGACTGTCCCCTTTCCTGCGTTGACTCCGTGCTACAGTGTTCGCATGCCAGCGTCACGCCGTGCTGCCCCGCGGCCGAGCCCTCGCGTCGCGCTCCTGATCGAGGCGTCAAACGCCTACGGCCGGGGTCTGCTCGCGGGCATCCACCGGCATCTCCAAGAGCAGGAGCCGTGGACGATCTTCCTCCCCGAGCACGGCCGGGGGATGCCCCCCTTGGAGATGCTCACGGGGTGGCGTGGGGAGGGCGTCATCGCCCGGGTCGAAACCCCCGCGATCGCCGCCGCGATCAAGAAGATCCAGCGCGGCGGCCCGCTGGCCGTCGTGGACGTGAGCGCCGCCCGGCTGCTTCCCGGCGTGCCCTACGTGGAGACCGACGACGTCGCCATCGCTCGGCTGGCGGCCGAGCACTTCATCGAACGCGACTTCCGGCACCTCGCCTTCTTGGGCGACGACCGGTTTCGCTGGAGCGGCAATCGCCGTGATGCGTTCGCGGCGGCGGCGCGGGGCCGCTCGATCTCGGTTTACGAGCCCCGCGGCCGAGCTCGCGACGAGGCCGCGGAAGACGCGGCGATCGAGGCCTGGCTCGTGACGCTCCCCAAGCCGGTCGGGCTGTTCGCCTGTTACGACGTCCGGGGGCGGCAGGCGGTCGAGGCCTGCCGGCGGGCGGGGCTCGCGGTGCCCGACGAAGTGGCCGTGCTCGGCGTCGATGACGACGCGGTGCTCTGCGGCCTCACGAGCCCGCCGCTTTCGAGCGTGATCCCCGACGCGATCAGCGCCGGTCGGCTGGCTGCCGAGCTGCTCGGGGCGCTGTTCCGCGGCGAGCGGCTCGACCACGACGAATGGCTGCTGCCCCCCCTGGGCATCGCGACGCGGCAGAGCACCGACGTCTTGGCGATCGACGACGAGCTGGTGGCCACCGCGGTCCGGCAAATCCGCGAGCGGGCCTGCACGGGCATCAAGGTGGCCGACCTCGTGCGGTCGCTCGGGGTCAGCCGGCGGGTGCTCGAACGCCGGTTTCTTCGTCGGCTCGGGCACACGCCCCACGATGAAATCGCCCGGGTGCGGTTCCGCCGCGTGGAGCAGCTGCTCGCCGGGACCGATCTGCCGCTGACCACGATCGCCGCCCGGGCTGGCTTTCGGCATCCCGAAACCATGACGGTGGCCTTCACTCGCCGCCACGGCCTGCCGCCGAGCCGCTGGCGGCAAGCGCGATCCTGAGGCCGGATCGATTGACAGCCTTGGGAACTCCTGCTGCGGATGCCCCGGCCGCCCTTCCTCGATCAGCCGGATGATCCGCGTGAAGTCGGCGCGTGGTCGGCTCGCCGTACATCTTCGGAGGCTTCACCGAGGAGCATCGCCGCTTGTCCCAGCGACACGCGGTCCGAATCCGGGCCTACAATCCGGGCACCTACGACCTGATCTGCAAGCAGATCAAGAAGAAGGCCGACGGCGTTGGGCTCAATGGCGTCACCCACCATGCCCTCCGGCGAACGGCGATGGAGCTGTCTGATCAGGGCGAGGAACTGTCGGCCACGGACCGCTCTTCCAAGAACCTCGGTACCACAACGAAGAACAAGGAAGGCCACTACGTGGTCCGCAAGTTTCACGGACGGACGGCCTACCTTCGGGCGGACAGCCTCTACGCGGGGCTGTCCCAGGCCTTGAGCCACTTTCCCGAGGTCGCCGGGCTGGTCGGCGTGGAGAAGCCGAAGACCGAACTGGATGACCTTTTGGAACGCGTCGGGAAGATGACCGACTCGGAGCGAGAGGCACTGAAGTCCGCCCTTCGCGATCCGCCCCGGGCCGAGGGGAAGAAGACGGGCTGACCCGTCCCGGCAATGCGCCGCTGGCCAACTCCTGTCGGCCGAGTTTGGGGAGCATTTCGGGAATCCTTGTTGGCCCCTGGCTCCTCCCCTAAGATGCCGGTGCGAAAACCCTTGTTTTTCCGAGGGAAAACGCATCCGCCCCCGTAGCTCAGTGGATAGAGCGACGGTTTCCTAAACCGTAGGTCGCAGGTCCGATTCCTGCCGGGGGTAGTAAAGACTCAAACTGGCCGTCTGGCCCGTCCCCCGTCGGGGTGAGTCATTTCGCTCCACTGGTGGAGCGATTCGCACCACCCAACTGGTGCGAATCGCCCCAGTGATGCCGCAGCGGCCGTGAAGTCGGCCGCGACAGCAGTCGCTTCCCAAAACGCCACAGCCGCATTTGGGCCGCCATTTCCGCGGTTCGCGGCGCAGACAGCGTCGCAGACGGGATCAGGCAGGGTTTTTGGCACGGGATGTGCACGTCCATGCATCTGGAATCACTCCAGCCTGAGGAGACGTTATGCGCAGAGCCGATTGTCGAATGCCTGCTTGGATTTCCGGGCTGCTGGCCGTCTTGGTGATGGCGCCAGCCGCCCATGGGCAGTTGCGGATCGCCACCTACAACACCAACAACTACAGCCAGGGCCAGACGCTGCCGCGGGACGGCATGGCGACGGTCCTCGAGGCGCTCGGGGATCAGGCCCGGGCGGGATTTGCCCGACCGCTCGACATCCTGCTCCTGCAGGAGCAGTCGCTGCTGACGACGACGACCGATGCCTATGTCGATCTGATGAACGGCATCTATGGCCCGGGCACCTACGCCCGTGGGACGCTCCAGGGCAGCACGACCGGTGGCGGTCGGCCGGCCGTGATCTACAAAACGACCACGGTGCAGCTCATCGGTGAGAGCGAGGCGAGCACCGCGGTCTCGACCGGAGGCCCGCGGGCCACGCTGCGGCACCAGTTCCGGCCTGTCGGGTACGACTCGGCGGCCGACTTCTACGTCTACAACAGCCATTTTAAGGCGGTCAACGACACCGCCAGCGCCGACCGGCGGGCCATTGAAGTCGGGGAAATCCGGGCCGACGCCGACGGGCTCGGCGAGGGAGCCCTGGCGATCTACGCCGGCGATATGAACTTCTATCGCTCGAGCGAACCAGGCTTCCAGGCCTTTCTGGCCGCCGGCGCTGGGCAGGCCTTTGATCCGGTCGATCGGATTGGCAGCTGGAACAACAGCACGACCTACCGGGACGTCCACACACAGTCGCCGGTCACTGCCTCGAGCTTCGACGGCCAGGTGACCGGGGGCCTCGACGACCGCTTCGACTTCCAACTCGCGACCGGTGAGCTGCTCGACGGTCAGGGCCTCGACGTCATCGACGGATCCTACTGGGCCTTCGGCAACACCGGCACCCACTCGCTCAACGGAGCCCTCTCGACCGGCAACGCGGCGACGTTTCAGGCGGTGATGCCCGGGTACAGTCTTGCCGAGGCCAGCAGCATCATCGACGCGATCATGGCGGCCAGCGACCACCTGCCGGTCGTGGCCGATTACCAGTTGCCGGCCAAGCTGGCTGTCACCGCCCCGTCACTCCCGGCGACGGTCTTGCAGGGGGCGAGCGTGACCGGCACGCTCGACGTCTCCAACGCGGCGCCCGTCGCCGTGGCGGCTGGTGCTGACACGCTGATCTATTCGGTCTCGGGCAGCGGGGCGGTCACGGCGGCGGCGACGGGGACGCGGGCACCCTTGGCTGCGGCCGCCAGCCACGGGCTCTCCTTCGACACGTCGACGGCCGGCTCGATCAGCGGCACGCTGACGGTCACGACCTCTAGCAGCCAGGCTGCCGACGCCAGCTTCTCGCAGCCCTATGCCCTCACGGTGGTGGGCCGGGCGAATCTGACGGGGTCTGGCAGCAGCAGCGGCGGCGGAGGGGGTGGTGGCGGAGGCAGCACGACGACGCCGTTCACGGGTACCTTCAGTTTTCCCGATACCTCCGGCAACGTGGAAGCCTTTTCCTACAACGGCAGCCCGATCAGCGGGGTCACGGTCGGCAGCCTCACCAAGGTCGGCATCACGAGCACGTCGAGCACCGGCAACTCGCGGGGCAACAACTGGCCGCAGGGAGCGACCGGGGGATCGGATGTCTTCGCCGGGTCGGTCGATCCAGGCAAGTACTTCGAGTTCACGCTGACGGCCGATTCCGGCCAGACGCTCGAGATGGACACCCTCGAGTTCGGGATCGGTCGGAGCGGCACCGGCCCGCGGCAGTGGCAGTGGCGTTCGAGCGTTGATGGCTACGCGGCCCCGATCACGACCTACGCGACGGTCAACGCGGGGCTGACGCTCGAGGGGGGCGTGCTCACCAACCCCGATGCCAACAGTTCCTGGACCGGCAATTTGCTCGATGTCAGCGGGGCCGCCTTCCAGGGGCTCTCCTCGGTGACGTTTCGTCTCTACGGCTACAACGCCGAGGGGACGGCGGGAACAGGCGGCCTGCAGGGTTCGCTGTCGTTTGCCGGCAGCCTGGTAACGCCCGACCCCGGAACGGGCGGCGGTGGGGATCCGGTCGACGTCATCGGCTCGGGTGACGCGATCACGGTCGCCAATACGGCGGCCGACGCGGGCACGCAGCGGGCCTCCGCCGTGATCGTCTCACGATCGCTGACCGGTCATGACCGCTGGAGCGTCAGCGGCCTGGCCGGCGGGACGAGCATCGCCGCGGGCGGATCGGCAAGCGGCAATGCCGCCTTTGATGACACCGGCCTCCTCAACGGCACCTACAGCGGACAGTTCACGCTCGCGTTCGAGCATGCCGACCAGTCGCTGCCAGGGGCCGCCGCTGACGATCTGGGCACGCTCTCGTGGGATCTGGCGACCACCGTCTCGGGGAGGACCGGCTCGGGAACGGCGGCGGTCGGGGCCGGTGAGAGCCTGGCAGGGCTGGGGATCGATTCGGCCGCCGCCCGGGGAACCGTGGCGGCCATCGAGGCGGGCACAGCGGCCAGCGGCCGGTCGGTGGCGATGAGTTTCGCAGCCGCCCCCGGGGACGGATTTTTTGCCAGTGACGTGCTCACCCTGACCGGTACCGCCGGTGATCCGATCGTGCTCTCGCTCACCTACGATCCGGCGGCCCTCGGTGAACTGGCTGCGGAGTCCCTCTTCGTCGGCTGGCTCGACACCCGGTCGGAGAGCCCGACCGCCGATGCCTGGATCAACGCCGTCCTGGGCAACTCGTCCAATCTGGTCTCGCTGGAGGCCGCCTATTCGGGCAGCTGGTCCGACTACCAGACCGCCTTCTCGGTCGCCTCGCCGGCGGCGGCACTCGGCGCCTGGGGTGTCGACGCCGATACCGGCACCGTCTGGGCCGTCGTCGATCACAACAGCCAGTTTGCAGCGGTTCCCGAGCCGGCCGGATGGCTGGTCGTCGCCGTGGCGGTCGCCTCCGGCAGCCTATATCGCTGGCGTTCCCGCTGCCGCTCGGTGGCTGCTTGACCGCCCGCCGGCCTGAGAATCAGACGAGTTTTGTCTTGCCCGGAATGGCGAAGGTCGGCTCGGGCAGCGACGAGTCCCAGGTGAGTTCGGGCGGGAACAGGTCGAGCTTCGATTCCTTGGCGAGGAAGTCGAAGCTCACCTTCTGCCCCGTGTAGGCGGCAATCCGCCCGAGCACCGCCACCAGCGAGCTGTCGGCCGTCTGCTTAAGCTCGACAATCGGCTTGCCGGCCCGAATCGAGTCGACCAGATCCTTGTGCTCCTGCTGGTAGGCCTTGGAGATGCTGCCGCCCATCTTCCAGATCTCCTTGCCTTTGCGATCGACGATCCGCGAGCCGCTGTTGATCGCCCCGATGAAGCAGGTGCCCTCGGTGCCCTCGATCACGCTGCCGTTGTCGCCGGCGGTGCCGGGAATCTGGCGGCACATGAAGGAGATGATCTTGCCGCCCGGATACTCGTAGTCGACCGACATGTTGTCCCAGAGCTCGCTGTCGGCCGGCCGCGTGAAGCGGCCTCCGGAGCCGTAGGCGGAGACTGGATTGGCATCCATCACCCAGTTGATCGTGTCAATATTGTGGACGGCCTGCTCGACGATCTGGTCGCCGGAGAGCCAGATGAAGTGGTACCAGTTGTTCATCTGATACTCGGCGTCGCTCATGCCCTCCTTGCGGGGCCGGTACCAGATCCCCCCGGCACAATACCGCGTCGTCCCGCTGACGATCTCGCCGATGGCGCCCTTGCGGATCTCCTCGACGGCACCGACGTAGTTCGTCTGGCGACGATACTGCGTGCCGGTCACGATCGCCGTGCCGTTGGAAACGGCCAGATCGTGGGCGGCCAGGCAGATCCGGTAGCCGGCCGGGTCGACGCAGGCGGGCTTTTCGGCAAAGACATGCTTGCCCGCCTCGACGGCCTCCAGGACCAGCTGCGGCCGAAAGCCCGGCGAGGTGGTCATCAGCACGATATCGACGTCGGAATCCTCGAGCACCTTCTTGTAGCCGTCGAGGCCGCCGAAGATTTTGTCGTCTGAGAGGGCGACCTTGCCTTCGTGCTTTTCGGAGAGCGTCTGCCGCAGGCGGGAACACTTTTCCGGGTAGAGGTCAGCGGCCGCGACGAGCTTGACGTTCTGGTTGATCGACAGCGAGTCGTCCATCGCACCGGTGCCGCGGCCGCCGCAGCCGACGATGCCCAGCCGCAGTTCACTCGACTCGGCGGCTGCCCCGCGGGAGGAGTGCACCATCAGGCCGGCTGCCAGCGAGGCGGTGCTGCCGGCGGCAAGGAAGTTTCGACGGGAGGTATGCGGTCGGGCGGAAGCGACAGGATCAGCCATGGAAATGCGCCTCTGGGTTCGGGAGGGAGGCTCGCGTCAATGCGAGCCCAGATTCGCAAGTGTACTTCCCGCTGTGGGCTCCGGCGAACCGCTGCTACGCGGGTGAGAGGCGGGAGATGGCGTGCAGGGTCCCCGCTAGGAACGAGGAAACATCCGCTCGGCCTGATGGAGGATGGCGACCCGTTCAGCCTGGTTGGCGAGCCGCTCCACCACGCTGCCATCGGCCGCATGCCCGAACTCGAGCTCTTCGACAACGCTCTCCTCGAGTCCCGTGTGCAGAACGAGCCGTCGGTCGCCGAGACTTCGTGCCAAGAGCCGGGCATCGATTGCGTCGGCCACGAGGGCCGGGTCTCCGGAGGCGAGGGCCTCGCGGATCAGCGGTCGCAAGGGCGTGCCCTGCCGCCAGCGGCTGACCACCATGCCGGGCGGTTCGGCCAGCGTGCCGACGATGCAGATGGTGGCATCGGGCACGGTCAGCCGAGCGGCCGCCGACACGCCCCGCACGAGATCGCCGAATGTCGCTGGATGGCCGCCGAGCGTGGCAATCGCCAGGTCGGCAGGCTCCTCCATCCTGGGCCGCCAGCCACCGGCCGAGTGGCGGGCCAGCCGGGCCGCCTCCTCGGGCAGCCCGAACCAGGCGGCGTGGAGCGAGTCGCCCTCGCCGGCCACCAGCCGCAGGCTCGCGGCGACTCCCAACTGCCAGGTCACGTCGTGGAGGTCGCTTCGCCAGTCACGCAGGGCGGCCTGGCCCCGCCGCCCGATGGCATTGATTAGTCCGGTGCGATTCTCGTGGCGGCCGAAGGCGGGCCAGAGTTCGCCCTCGGGCGAACGGCCGCGGAGGGCCGCATCCCAGTTGAAGCCGCCCACCGCCACCACCACGTCGGCATCGACGAGGCTGCGGGCGAAGTAGAGGGGTCGGGCCTCGCTGTCTGCGAAGAGATACGCCGTGGCCGACTCGACCGCAGGATCGAAGACGCGGGCCCGGGGGGCCGTGGCTGGGAGGCGGCCCACCAGCGGCTCGGCCTGGAGAATGCTGATGTCGGCCGCGGAGACACCGCCGGCCATCAGGCAGCCCTCGAGGGCGTCGAGGACCGGTCCTGCCTGAGGGATGTCGCCTGCCACCGCGATTACCACCCGGTCACCCGGAACCACGTGCGCCGCCAGGGGCGGGCCGTGCCCGGGCGCGGAGACCGCCTTGTGCACAAGGTCGAACGCCGCCGCCCCGCCGACACCGGCCGGCCCGCCAAACTCGGTGACGAGCGATCCCTCTGCCAGGTCGATCACCAGCGGGCCGGCAGCGGCATCGAGCGTGATATCAGGCACGGGAGGGGGGGACTCGGCAACTGCGGGCGGTGGTCGTTGATGGAGACGGGCATCGTACCGTGAACGACCGGTAGCGGCCAAAGGCCGCCGGTCGCCGCGGTCAGGATCCGGCGGAGGCCGCAGAGTTTGCCTGATCGCACCAGAGAGAGCCTCTGGCAGGGTCGCTCAGGGTCGGGGGCAATCGGCGACGAAGATACAGCGTGTGTTCAGCGGTGGTCCGCGGCACGCCCCAGGAGCAGCAACGGTGCACACGGTTCGATTCGTCATCGCCGCCACGATCGCCGCCGCCATTCCGTCGATCCTCGCGATCCGGGACGGGCAGGCCCAGGAACCGATCGTCATGGAGGGGGCCGCGATGACCGGACTCGATGCGTCCGACTGCGACTGCCGCGGCGGGCAGCGGCCTCCTTGGCATGGCAGCGTGGCCGGCGAGGCATGCGGGTGCGGGCCCGTCTGCCACGCCCACGGCATGTTCCATGCTGATCCCTGTGGCCAGTGGCGAGCGGAACGGTATCTCCACCAGGGTTGCGTGACCCTGCCGTCCCGATTCCCCCGGCTGCACGGCCTGTGGGTCGATGGCTACATGCCGTCACCCCCGCCGCTGGTCCCGCCCCGGTGCCACAACTGCGGAGCGGTGATCGCGGGAGGGTTCTGACGCCGCCTCAGGCTCGCCCCCCTGCGTCCCGCCCTGTCTGGCACGATGGGGCCGAAGCGACGACACCCTTTGACGCGGTTCGGCCGGAACGGATCCCGGCCGAACCGCGGCGTCGTTTCCACGCCGGGCCTGCCCCGGCGGGCGGTTTGCACGCCGTCAGCTCAGCCGGCCTAGCAGCAGCATGGCGGCGGCGATCGCCACCACGCCGGCGACGTCGAGCACGGCTCCGGCTGCCATCATGCTCCGCAGCGGAATCCGCCCGGTGCCGTAAACGATGGCGTTGCAGGGCGTGCTCACCGGCATCATGAAGCCCAGACTCGCGGCGAATGTGGCGGCCAGGGCGGGCACGAGCGGATCTCCGCCCGTCGCGACGCCCAGGGCGATCGCGACCGGCACGACGATGTTGGCACTGGCGGTGTTGCTGGTGAACTCGCTGGTGAGGACCGCAACGCCTGCCGCCAGGACCACGAGGACCACCGGCCCCGCCGGGCCGCTTGGCACCAAGCCTTGGATCGACTCACCGACCGCCGTGGCCAGGCCGGTCGAAAAGCAGAGGGTGCCCAGGGCCATGCCGCCGCCGTAGAGCAGGACGATGCCCCAGTCGATCCGGGCCTCGGTCCAGCGGAGCACCGGCCGCCACGGCCCGCCCGCCTCACCGCCCGGCAGGATGAACATCAGCCCGGCTCCGATCAAGGCTGCCACACCCTCTGGGAGTCGCGCCTTGAGGAGCCGGGCCGTCGGATCGTCCGGGCCGAGGACAACCAGCACGATGCCGGGCACCACCCAGAGCATCACAGTCACGGCAAAGGCGATGGCCGTCGACCGCTGCCCGGTCGTCCAGGCCCCAAGCCGGTTCCGTTCGGCGGCGACGAAGTCCCGCACGCCCTCAAGCCGGCTGACCCCGGCCGGAAACATCCAGCCCAACACGAAGACGGTGATGGTGCCGAGCAGGGCGACCAGCGGCAGCCCGATGGCACACCAGCCGGGAAAGGAGATCTCGACGCCGAGCTGGTTGCGAATGAAGCCCAGGCCGATCAGGTTGGGGGGCGTGCCGATCGGCGTTGCCAGCCCGCCGAGCGACGAAGCAAAGGCGACGCAGAGCAAAAGGCCGGTCGCAAAACCCTCGGCCGGCGGTCGGCCCGACCGCCGGGAGGCCTCCTCCACCGCCGCGATGATCCCCGACACGATCGCCAGCATCATCGCCGTGGTGCAGGTGTTGGAGAGGAAGCCGCTGGCCAGCATGCAGACGACGGCGACCGCCGCCCGGATTCGGCCCGGCCGCTCGCCGACGCCCGGCAGTGAGAGCACCGCGAAGGCCAGCCGTTTGTCGAGTCGATGGAGCCGGATTCCCTCGGCCAAAATGAAGGAGCCGATAAAGAGAAAGATCAGCGGGTCGGCGAAGGGCGCGAAGGCCTCCCGCGCTGGAGCTACCCCGGCGAGCACGCAGGCAGCCGCCCCCAGGAGGGCCGTGACGGCCAGCGGCAGGGCCTCGGTGATCCAGAGGATCACCACCGCCACCGCGATCACGGCCAGCGATTGTGCCTGGGGGGAGAGGTCCATGAGGAGGCCCGGAGACGAGGAGGCCAGGAGAGGAGCGAACAGGAGCAGAATAGCCGGTTCCCGATGTTTTCGGGTGTTTTTGCGGCCCGCAGTTGCTCTGGTTTCGCTGCTGGAGGCCGGCTATCGTTCCCCCCCTCGCGTACCATCTCGGGTTGTCGTGGCCGATGTCTCCCAGTAACCACTTGGCCGTCCGCTGCCGCTTGGCCGTCCGCTACCGCCTCCTCGCGGCAGCCCTCTGTCTGTCGGCAGGCTGCACGGGGATCGGCACCCTCCCGCCTGTCCCGCAGGTCTCGCTTGGGCATCAACCCGGCTGCCGGGACGGCGCCTGCGTGCCGCACTGCCCGGTTCGTCCAGACGTCCAGGGTTACTACGCGACCTCCTGGCGACGCTGGCCGGTCGCGAAAGCCGCCGAGCCCGCGGTCGACGATGGCTCGACACCCGCTGGTGCTCCCCGGTCGGTCGTGCCTGGCCCCGACGAGGAGTCATCGAGTCCGCAGATCGACGAGTTTCCTGCAACCGATTCCTTCCCGGCAGCTGAGTCGTTCCCGACGGCTCCCCCCCTGCCGGCGCGTCCGCTGGCTCCCCCGGCCGACGCGGGATCTGGCCCCATGCCGCCACAGCCCCGGCAGCCGGCGCCGGCCACGCCCAGGCCGCTCCCGCCCGCTCCCAACCAGCCGCCTGCCGCAGAAGAAGAACCAGCTGTTCCGGACTCCGAGGAAAACCTCTTCGAGGCCCGGGCGGCAGACCGCCGCATCGCGGTGATCTCCTCGCAGGCAGCTGCTGCTCGGGCAGCGTCGGTCATCGAGCAGGAACGCTACACGAAGCAGCTGGTCAACCAGCTCCTCTCCGAGCACGATGGCCGTGTCCGAGCCCGGATCGTCGAGGAGGCTGCCAGTTTTCAGACAGCGACTGCTGATGCGATCTGTCGCGGCGGCGGTGCCGATCCCGATCCCCGCGTTCGGGCCGCCACCTGCGAAATCTGGAGACGGCGGGGCGGGGCCGAGGCAATCGCCGTCCTTGCCGAGCGTGGCCGGGAAGACGATGATCTCGGCGTCCGACTGCGGGCGATCCGGGGCCTGGGTGAACTCGGTGATGAGCAGGCCGTCGCCACGCTGATCGGCCTCCTTGAAGACCCCGATCCGGCCGTCCAGCAACGGGTCTGTCTGGCGCTGAGCCAGGCGACGGGGCTCCGCCTGGGAGACGACCCCCGGGCCTGGCAGCGGTGGGCCGCCGACCCGGAGGCTTCTCAGCGGTGGTCGCTGTTTAACAGCCTCCGCGATCTGTTCTGAGACGGCCGCTCATTCTCCGCCGGCCGCTCAGTCCTTGTCCTTGAGTGCCGCCTGGGCCGCCGCCAGCCGGGCCACCGGCAGCCGCAGCGGCGAGCAGCTGACGTAGTCGAGCCCGAGGTCATGGCAGAAGATCACCGAGTGGGGATCGCCGCCATGCTCGCCGCAGATCCCGAGCTTGATGTCGCTGCGGGTCTTCTTCCCCTTCTTGACAGCGATCTCCATCAGCTGGCCGACGCCGGAGACGTCGATCGAGGCGAAGGGATTGGCCTTGAAGATGCCCTCGTCGGTGTACTTCGGCAGGAAGGAGCCCATGTCGTCGCGGCTCATGCCGAGACAGGTCTGGGTGAGGTCGTTGGTGCCGAACGAGAAGAACTGTGCCGTCTCGGCGATCTCGTCAGCCGTCAGGGCCCCTCGCGGAATCTCGATCATCGTGCCGACGAGATACTTGATCTTCTGGCCGGTCTCCTTCTGGACCTGCTCGGCGACCCGGTGGACAACCGCCACCTGATTGTCGAGCTCCTTCTTGAAGCCGACCAGCGGGATCATGATCTCCGGCCGCACCCGGATGCCGTCCTTCTGCACCGTGGCGGCCGCCTCGAAGACCGCCCGGGCCTGCATCTCCGAGATCTCGGGATAACTGATCCCCAGCCGGCAGCCGCGGTGGCCGAGCATCGGGTTGAACTCGTGGAGGGCTGCCACCCGCGAACGAACCTTGTCGAGCGGGATCCCGAGCTTCTTGGCGAGGTCGGCCTGGGCCTTCTCCTCGTGCGGCACGAACTCATGCAGCGGCGGGTCGAGGAAGCGGATCGTCGCCGGCCGGCCGTCGAGGGCCCGGAAAATGCCCTCGAAGTCTTCCCGCTGGAAGGGGAGCAGCTTGTTGACCGCCGCCCGCCGGGCCTCCTCGCCGTCGGCCAGGATCATCTCCCGCATCGCGTCGATCCGATCGCCCTCGAAGAACATGTGCTCGGTCCGCGTCAGGCCGATGCCCTCGGCGCCGAAGCCGATCGCCTGGCGGACCTGCTCGGGCGTGTCGGCATTGGTGCGGAGGCCGAGCTGCCGGTGCTTGTCGGCGAGCTTCATGATGAAGTCGTAGTACTGGAAGACCTCCGAGTCGGCTGGCTTCATCGTGCCGGCGACGAGCACCTGCTTGAGCTCGCTGTCGGCCGTCTCGATCGCCCCGGCGAAGACCTCCCCGGTCGAGCCGTTGATTGAGATCGCGTCGCCCTCGCGGAGCGTCTGGCCGGCTGCCGAGAGCGTCCCCTTGCCATAGTCGATCTGAATCTCACCCGCCCCGGCGACGCAGACCTTGCCCATCTGCCGGGCCACGAGCGCTGCGTGGCTCGAGACGCCGCCGCGGCTTGTGAGGATGCCCTCGGCGGCGATCATGCCGCGGAGGTCTTCAGGGCTGGTTTCGACGCGGGCCAGGATCACCTTCTCGCCGGTGGCGGCGAGTTCCTCGGCCTTGACGGCCGTAAAGACCAGCTTCCCGGAGGCCGCTCCCGGGCCAGCCGGCAGGCCGGTGGAGAGAACCCGCCCCTCCTTCTTGGCCGCGGCGTAGGCCTTGCGGTCGAAGATCGGGGCGAGCAGCTGCGAGAGGGCGTCGGGATCGGCCGAGAGGATCGCATGCTGGGGGGTCATCAGTTTCTGCTTGACCATGTCATGGGCGATCTTCACGTAGGCCAGCGCCGTCCGCTTGCCGTTCCGCGTCTGCAGCATGTAGAGCTTCTTCTTCTCAACGGTGAACTCGAAGTCCTGGACGTCGCCGAACTTCTTCTCGAGCGTCGCCCGCACCTTCTCGAGCTGCTTGTAGGTGTTGGCGAAGACGGGATCGTGCTTCATCTCCGCGACCGGCAGCGGTGTCCGCACGCCGGCCACGACATCCTCGCCCTGAGCGTTGACGAGATACTCTCCATAGAAGACGTCTTCGCCGGTGGCCGGGTCGCGGGTGAAGGCGACGCCCGTCGCGCAGTCGTCGCCCATGTTGCCGAAGACCATGCTCTGCACATTGACGGCGGTGCCCCACTCGTCCGGAATCTTGTACTTGCGGCGGTAGATGATGGCCCGCTCGTTCATCCAGCTGCCGAACACGGCGCCGACCGCCCCCATCAGCTGCTCGAAGGGATCCTGGGGGAACTCCTTGCCCGTCCGCTCCTTGATCAGCCGCAGGTAGCGGCCGATCAGCTCGCGGAGGTGCATCTCCTCGAGGTCGGTGTCGCTCTTGATGCCGAGCTGGTGCTTGAGGCCGTCCATCACCTCGTCGAACGGCTCGTGCTCATTCTCATGCCGCTTCTGGACACCCATCACCACATCGCCGTACATCTGGATGAAGCGGCGGTAGGAGTCGTAGGCGAAGCGGGGATTGCCGGTGGCGTCGGCCAGGCCCTTGACCGTCTCGTCGTTGAGGCCGAGGTTGAGGATCGTGTCCATCATGCCCGGCATGCTGTCGCGGGCACCGGAGCGGACGCTGACGAGCAGGGCGTTGGCGGGATCGCCGAACTTCTTGCCGGTCTCCTTTTCGATCAGCTTGAGGGCGGTCCGGACGCCCTCCTCGAGCCCGGCCGGGAACTTCTTGCCGTGCTTCTGATAGTCGACGCAGACGGCCGTGGTGATCGTGAACCCGGGGGGCACCGGAAGGCCGATCTTGGTCATCTGGGCGAGATTGGCCCCCTTGCCGCCCAGCAGATCCCGCATCGTGCCGTCGCCGTCGCACTTCTTCTCGCCGAAGGAGTAGATCATCTTCCCGCCGCGGGACACCTTGGACGCCTTCTTGGCGGGCTTGCGGGCTGAAGACTTCTTGCGGGTCGAGGTTGCCATGTGTGTGTGGGGCCCTTTCGGCGCGGAGGAAACTCGGAACTTCTTTCGGCAAAATTGAGAAAAGTGGCCGCGAATCTACGTCCGAGGCCGGGCGCAGTCAACGTGCGCGAGCCGAGGGCGGCCCGGGCCCGCCCGAGAACGGCAGACCGCGCCTTCCTAGCGGCTTGCGGCGGGCTCCGCCTCGAGCCAGGTGCCGGCGGCGGGCGTGCCGTCGGCAGCAAGCCTGCCGGTGGTCCAGAGCAGCCCCCGACAGATCAGATCGAGGTAGCGGGAGTCGCCGACGGTCTCATTGTTGTGGCCGAGCGAGGTGCTGAAGATTCGGGTTTTGTTGGGCCCGTATGCATTCGTCCAGGCGACTACGGCCTCGGCCTCGGTCGGCTCGGTCTGTCGGCCGCGGGGCGGGAGCGTCTGCACGCCCGTCGCCAGCGTGGCGGCCGAG
>CALGAS010000017.1 GCA_937959175.1 uncultured bacterium
GGATAACGGCGGGTGCCGATTTGCGCCGTGATGTGAAAGCTCTTGCTGTGGTCGGGGCCTTCCTCGGCCAAGACCTCGTAGGTGGGCGTGAGGCCGAAATCCCGCTGGGCGAGCTGCTGGAGGAGCGACTTGTGGTTGGAGCCGAGTTCTCCGGAGACGACCTTATCGATTTCCGGGCCGAGCAGCCGGTCGATGAACGGCCGCACCGCCTCTATCCCGCCATCGAGATAAATGGCCGCGACGACCGACTCGAACATGTCGGAGAGCACCGAGGCGGGCACTGGCCGGTTGAAGGCCAGCCCCTTGCCGACAATCAAAAAGTCAGCCAGGCCGAGCTGCTCGCTCAGCCGGCTGCAGGTTTCGCGGCTGACCACGACCGACTTGATTCGGGTCAGGTCGCCCTCAAGCCATTCCGGGTAGGCGTGGAAGAGCCGCTCGCAGACGACAAAGCCCAGGATGGCATCCCCAAGGAACTCGAGCCGCTCGTTGGAGGCCAGCCGGTGGCGGGCCCCAGAGGCGTGCGTGACCGCCGACACCAGGAGCGTCGGGTCACGAAACACGTGCCCGATCCGATGTTGGCAGGTTTCGAGGTCGAGTTCCGAACCGGGCAGGGCCGATCCGCGGTCGCTGGCCATGGCGGGAAATCCACCTCCTCTGCGGGAAAAATACGCTTTCTGGCCTCGGAGTGTCAACGCGGCAGCCGGGGGCCGCGGCGGGAATCGAACCATTCGGCGGCCGGCCTCGTAGGATGGAATGCGCCGCGGATGTCAGCGGTGGCTCGAGCCTGCCAGGGAAGAGGAGATTCAATGGTATCAGCACATTATCGCGGCCCCCGCCGCCTGTCCCGTTCGCGTCCGTTTTGCCTTGCCTGCATCACCGCCCTGGCGGCCGCTGCAGGCCTGCTGCTTGGCCTGCCGTCGTCCCGCGCCGACGACTCGATGGCAACTGCCCAGGCCCTGCTGCACGCCAATGCACTCTCAACCGCCTTCCGGCACGCCGCCGAGATCGCCACGCCGAGCGTGGTGGTCGTCCGCAGCGAGGTCAAGCCGCGCCGCGTGCGGGGCCGAGCGCCGGGCGGCCGGCAGGGCAACCCCTTCGAAGGCACACCCTTCGAGGGCATGTTTCCCGACGGGCTGCCCGAGGGCTTCGAGTTCAATGCCCCCGAGGGCCGGATGCCGGGGCGGGCCGGCGTCGGATCGGGCGTGATCGTTTCGGATGACGGTCTCGTGATCACCAACAACCATGTCGTCGAAGGGGCCGACGAGGTGACCGTGGAACTGGCCGATGGCCGAGAGTTCCGGGCGGTTGAGATCAAGACCGACCCCGACAGCGATCTGGCGGTCGTCAAACTGGCCGATGCCCGGGGTCTGCCGGTCGCCAAGCTCGGCGACTCCGACAAGCTGGAAATCGGCGACTGGGTGATCGCCATCGGCAATCCGTTCGAACTCGAGACGACCGTCAGCGCCGGCATCATCAGCGGCAAGGGCCGCGAACTCGGTTCGATTCGCCGGGCGCAGTTCTTGCAGACCGACGCCGCCATCAATCCGGGCAACTCGGGCGGCCCGCTCGTGAATCTTTCCGGTGAAGTGATCGGGATCAACACCGCCATCGCCTCCAACAACGGCGGCTATCAGGGCATCGGCTTCGCGATCCCGGTCAATCTGGCGAAGTGGGTGACCGGCCAACTGATCGACAAGGGCACCGTCGAGCGAGCCTTTATCGGAGTCCAGATGGGGCCGCTCGACCGGCGCATGGCCGACAAGCTGGGTGTCCGTGATCGCAGGGGCGTGCTTGTCAGCGACGTCGTGCCCGAGAGCCCAGCCGCGGCGGCTGGCGTCCAGCCGCTCGATGTCATCACCGGCTTCGACGGCCGCGACATCGAGGGCCCGCGGGATCTCCAGCAGGTGGTCGAGCGATCGGAGATCGGGCAGCAGCACTCGCTCCGGGTGCTCCGCGACGGCAAGCCTCTGACCCTGGAAATCGCCGTGCGGCCGCTGCCCACCGACCTGACAGCGGCCCGGCCGGGCCGCGGCCCACTGCCGGAACTGGGGCAGGAGACCTTCTACAGCGAGGCGTTCGGGCTGGAGGTGCGGAGCAAAGGTTCGGTCGCCGAGAACGCCTACGCCGATTTCGAGGGCGTCTTGGTCGATCGGGTCGACCCTGACGGACTGGCGGCCGACGCCGGGATCGGCCCGGGCATGCTGATCCGCAAGGTCGGCCGCACGCCGGTCGACTCGATCGAGTCGTTCGCCGAGGCGATCGAGCAGGAGTCGGCGGCCGACGGTGTCGTGCTCCAGATTCGCACGCCCCGCGGCAACTCGGTGGTCCTCTTGAAAAAGGGGTAGCCCTCGGGGCAGGCTCTTGACCTCATGGCAACGCTAGGTGTCAACATCGACCACGTGGCTACCGTCCGGCAGGCCCGCCGGACGGTGGAGCCTGACCCAGTCTGGGCCGCCGCAGCGGCGGAACTGGGCGGGGCCGACGCGATCACGGTGCACCTCCGGGAGGATCGCCGGCACATCCAGGATCGGGATCTCGAGGTGCTCCGGCAGACGGTGCAGGTGAAGCTCAACCTCGAGTGCTCGGTCGTGCCGGAGATGGTGGGGATCGCCTGCCGGGTGAAGCCCGATCAGGTGACGCTGGTGCCGGAGCGGCGGGAGGAGGTGACGACCGAGGGCGGGCTCGATGCGGTTGGCCGCCGGGATGCGGTGGCCGCTGCGGTGGCCCGGCTCCGCGAGTCGGGGATCGGCGTTTCGCTGTTTCTCGATCCCGATCCGCGGCAGCTCGACACGGCCGTCGAGCTGGCCGTCGATGCCGTTGAAGTCCATACCGGCTGCTACGCCAACGCCGAAACTGACGCGAGCCGCGAGGAGCGGCTCGTGGAACTCGCTCGAGCCGGCGGCATGATCCGCCAGGCGGGTCTCGCCCTGGCGGCCGGCCACGGGCTGACCTATCGCAACGTCGCGCCAGTGGCCCGGCTGGACGGCATGGGCGAGCTCAACATCGGCCACTCGATCGTGGCCCGCGCGGTGTTTGTGGGGATGACCGAGGCCGTCCGCGAGATGAAGCGGCTGATTGCCTGAGCTGACGGTGCGTTCTGCGTGAGCGGCAAGAGCGTTCGGGGATTGGGCGGGCACGCTGGCCTGCCGGCATCGCATCTCACCCAACCGGGGCGGCGGTGGCGTAGGAGCCGAGGCAGACGACGCGGGTGCACCGCTTCTCGAGGCTGGCGATCGCCCGCCGGACGCGGAGGTCGGTGCGGTGGCCGTCGAGTTCCACGAAAAAGATGTAGCCGCGATCCTCGCCGGGCAGCGGAAACGACTCGATCCAGGTCAGATTGAGCTTCTGCCGCTTGGGAATCGCCAGGGCGTCGGCCAGGCCGCCGGGCCGGTGCTCGATCTCGAACATCAGCGCCGTCTTGTCGTTGCCGGTTCGACTGGCGTCGGAGTGGCCGATGACGGCGAAGCGGGTCGTGTTGCCGGCGACGTCTTCGATGTCTTCGGCCAAGACGTTGAGCCCGTAATGAACGCCGGCCTGCCGGCTGGCAATCGCCGCGGCGTGGGGTGTCTTGGCGGCGGTCTCGGCAGCCAGGCTGGTGCTCGTCACCTCGACGAGCCGGGCGGAGGGGAGGTGACGGGCCAGCCAGTTGCGACACTGCGAGAGCGCCTGAGGGCGGCTGTAGACCTCGCGGATCGCCGAGCGGTCGCAGGCGGCCAGCAGTGTGTGGTGGATGCGGAGCGGGACCTCGGCGCAGATCTTGACCGGCAGCCGGGAGAAGTTGTCGAGCGTGTCGGCGATCCGGCCGTCGGTCGAGTTTTCCAGCGGCACGACGCCGTAGTCGGAGTGGCCGGCATGCACCTCCTCGAAGGCCGCCGAGATGCTCCCCACGGGAACGAAGTCGACCGAGCCACCGAAGCGATGGAGGGCTGCCAGGTGACTGTAGGTCCAGGCCGGGCCGAGATGGGCTACTCGGAGATGCTGCTCGATTGCCCGGGAGCCGGAGATCAGTTCCCGAAAGATCGCCTTGAGGCTGTGGTCGGAGAGCGGGCCCTGGTTCGCCGCCGCGACCCGGCCGAGCACGAGTTCCTCGCGCGACGGGTCGTAGGTTTCCTGGCCTGAGGAATGCTTGAGATGGCCGATTTCGCGGGCGACCTCGGCCCGCTCGTTCATCAACGCCACCAGCGAACGGTCGATCTTGTCGATCTTCGACCGGAGGCTGGCCAGGCCCGGCTTGCGGCCCGAGGAGGGGCGTTTCGGCCGGGATGGCGGGTGGTCTGGCTGGGCCATCAGTGTGACTTTTGGGCGACGGCCAAAATGGCAGGCCAGCCAGGAACAGGCCGCGTGTCCGGGCGGGAAAACCTTCAACTGTACCCTGAACCGGGAGCACCTCAATACAGGGAGAATCAGGCCGTTTTTACCGGTCCACGGCCAATCTTGCAGCAAGTGGTGGGCGATGCCAGCGGGTTGGCACGCCCTTTGCATCACAGTTGGGCGTGGTGCCAGGACGGCAAGAATTGGCGCTGCGGAGCGTTTTGACAAGCCTCGCCGTCGCGGGCAAAGCCGGCGGCACTGATCTGGGAAGGGTGAAACATTATGGCGACCAAGCAGGGCGAAAAGATCATCGGAATTGACCTCGGCACGACCAACTCTGTCGTGGCGGTGATGGAGGGTAAGGAGCCGAAGGTGATCGCCAACAAGGAGGGTAATCGTCTGACTCCCAGCGTGGTGGCCTTCAACGACAAGGGCGAGACGCTCGTGGGCGACATCGCCCGGCGGCAGGCCGTCACCAACCCGAAGCGGACGATCTACTCGATCAAGCGGTTCATGGGCCGGCGGCACAACGAGGTCGCCAGCGAGGAGAAGATGGTCCCCTACGAGATCGTGGGAGGCCCGGAAGACTACGTGAAGGTCAAAGCGGGCGATCAGGAGTTCACGCCTCCGGAGGTCTCGGCCAAGGTGCTCCGGGCGTTGAAGGAGTCGGCGGAGAGTTATCTCGGCCACAAAGTCAACAAGGCGGTGATCACCGTCCCGGCCTACTTCAACGACGCCCAGCGGCAGGCGACCAAGGACGCCGGTCAAATTGCGGGCCTCGAGGTGATGCGGATCGTGAATGAGCCGACGGCGGCGGCGCTCGCCTACGGGCTCGAGAAGAAGAAGGACGAGAAGATCGTCGTCTTCGACTTGGGCGGCGGCACCTTCGACGTGTCGGTGCTCGATGTCTCCAAGGACGGCGTCTTCCAGGTGATCAGCACCAACGGCGACACCCACCTCGGTGGCGACGACTTCGACGAGGCGCTGATCAATCACGTGGCCGATCAGTTCCAGCAGGAGCAGGGCATCGACCTGCGCAAGGATCCGATGGCGATGCAGCGGCTCCAGGAGGCCTGCGAGAAAGCCAAGAAGGAGCTCTCGACGGCCCAGAGCACCGACATCAACCTCCCCTTCATCACCGCCGATGCAGCGGGCCCCAAGCACCTCCAGGTGACGATCACGCGGGCCCAGTTCGAGCAACTCACCGACGACCTGATCGAGCGGTGCCGGGGACCGGTCATGAAGGCCCTCGAGGATGCCAAGCTCAAGCCGTCTGAAATCGACGAGGTCGTGCTCGTTGGTGGTTCGACCCGGATTCCGAAGGTCCAGGAACTCGTCAAGAAGATCTTCGGCAAGGAGTCGCACAAGGGCGTCAACCCCGACGAGGTGGTCGCCCTCGGGGCGGCAATCCAAGGGGGCGTGCTCGGCGGCGACGTGCAGGACGTGCTCCTGCTCGACGTCACGCCGCTCTCGCTCGGGATCGAGACCGAAGGGGGCATCTTCACCAAGCTCGTCGAGCGGAACACGACGATTCCGACCGACAAAAAGCAGGTCTTCAGCACCGCCGCCGACAACCAGACGGCGGTGACGGTGAGCGTCTACCAGGGCGAGCGGCCAATGGCCAAGGACAACCGGCTGCTGGGCCAGTTCAACCTGGAGGGCATTCCCCCGGCGGCCCGCGGGACCCCGCAGATCGAGGTCAAGTTTGACATCGACGCCAACGGCATTCTGAACGTCAGCGCCAAAGATCTGGGCAGCAACAAGGAGCAGACCGTCCGGATCGAGCAGTCGAGCGGGCTCAACGAGAGCGAGATCGAGCGGATGCGAAAGGATGCCGAGGAGCATGCCGAGGAAGACAAGAAGAAGGCCCGGCTGGCCGAGGTCCGCAACCGGGCCGAGGCACTCTGCTTCCAGACCGAGAAGCTGATCAAGGAGAACGACGAGAAGCTTTCGGCGGCCGACAAGGCTCCGCTGGAGGCTGCGATCGCCAAGGCCCGCGAAGTCGCCAAGGGCGAGGACGCCGACGCGATCCAGTCGGCTCACGACTCCCTCGAGCAGGCCGCCCAGGGCCTCTCGAAGGTGCTCTACGAGCAACAGTCGCAGCAGCGGGCCGGCGGGGCTCCCGAAGGAGAGGCCGGCGGTGGCGGCGAGAAGCCGGCCGACGACACGATCGACGCCGAGTTCGAAGTCAAGAACGACTAGCCTGGAACCCAGGCCGGAAAAGGGGACATTCTGCTTTTTCGGGTACAGCGGAGGGGCATCAGCGGACAGCAGCGTGCGAAAAGCAAAATGTCCCCTTTTTTGAACAGGAGGGGTCATGCCATTCCGTTTTGACAAGTTCACGATCAAGGCCCAGGAGGCCGTTCAGGCTGCCGTCGAGTTGGCGGCCGAGCGGGGCCATCCACAGGTCACGCCCCTCCATCTGCTGCACGCCCTCGTGGCGGAGCGGGAGGGGATCGTCCGGCCGCTTCTGGAGAAAATCGGCGTCGATCGGGCCCAACTCGAACGGATCATCGAGGCGGAACTCTCCCATCAGCCCAAGGTCTCGGGCGGCTCGCAGCCGCAACCGGATCAGGAGCTGATCAAGGTGTTCGAGGCGGCGACGGCCGAATCGCACACCATGAAGGACGAGTTTGTCTCGACGGACCATCTGCTTCTTGCTCTGGCCAAGACGCCATCGAAGGCCAAGAACGTCCTCGAGCTCGGGGGGGTCACGGAGAAGGATCTGCTGGCAGGCCTCCAGGCGGTCCGCGGGCAGTCGCGGGTGACCGATCAGAATCCGGAGGAGAAGTTTCAGGCGCTCGAGAAGTACGGGGTCGACCTCGTTCAGCGAGCCAGCCAGGGGAAGCTCGACCCCGTCATCGGCCGCGACTCCGAGATTCGCCGCGTCATTCAGGTGCTCTCCCGCCGTACGAAGAACAACCCTGTCTTGATCGGCGAGCCGGGGGTGGGCAAGACGGCGATTGCCGAGGGACTCGCGCTGCGGATCGTGCAGTCGGACGTGCCCGAGACCCTCAAGAATCGCCGGGTGGTTGCCCTCGACCTGGGGGCCCTGATCGCCGGCACGAAGTATCGCGGGGAGTTTGAGGACCGCCTCAAGGCGATCCTCCGCGAGGTCGAGGCCGCGGCCGGCAACGTGATCCTGTTCATCGACGAGCTTCACACCGTGATCGGGGCGGGCGCCGCCGAGGGCGGCTCCGACGCGGCCAATCTGCTCAAGCCGGCGCTGGCCCGCGGCGAGCTGCGGTGCATCGGGGCGACCACGCTCGATGAGTACCGCAAGCACATCGAGAAAGACGCGGCCCTGGAGCGGAGGTTCCAGCCGGTCTTCGTGGGCGAGCCGAGCGTGGAAGATACGATCGCGATCCTGCGGGGTCTCAAACCCCGTTACGAAGCCCATCACAAGGGGGTCAAGATCAAGGATTCAGCGCTGGTGGCGGCAGCCGAGCTGTCGCATCGGTACATCGCCGATCGGTTCCTCCCCGACAAGGCGATCGACCTGATGGACGAGGCGACCAGCCGGATCGCGATGGAACTGCAGAGCGTTCCCAGCGAGATCGACGAGGTCCAGCGGCGGCTGGTGCAGCTTGAGCTGGCCGGTCGTCAGCTGGCCGAGGAAACCGAAGAGCACGCTAAGGACAGGCTTGCCGAGATCGAGGCGGAGTCTGCCGAGCTCCGCAAGACGCTCGCCAGTCTCCGCGAGCAGTGGGAGGCCGAGAAGAGCGGCGTGGGCAGCGTCCAGGAACTCCGTCAGCAGCTTGACGCCGTCGAGCGGGAGTTCGAGCAAGCGGGCACCCAGATCAAGGAGCGGCAGTCGGCGGGCCAGCCGATCGAGGAGTCGCTCTACCAGACGCTCTACGAGCTCGACGTCAAGCGGAAGGCGCTGGCCGAGCGGCTTGACCAGGAGGGCAGCGAGAAGGAGGGCCGGGAGGCGGCCGACAAGCCCGCCAAGCGGCTCCTCCGGCGAGAGGTCGGGGCCGAGGAGATCGCCGAGGTGGTCAGCGCCTGGACCGGCATCCCCGTGACCCGCCTGGTCGAGACGGAGCGGGCCAAGCTGCTCGTGCTCGAAGACCGGCTCCACCAGCGGGTGGTCGGCCAGGAGGAGGCGGTTGAGGCGGTCAGCGACGCGGTCCGCCGCAGCCGGGCGGGCCTCCAGGATCCGAACCGGCCGATCGGTTCGTTCCTGTTCCTCGGGCCCACGGGCGTCGGCAAGACGGAGCTCTGCAAGGCCCTGGCCGAGGTGCTCTTCGACGACGAAAACGCGATGGTGCGGATCGACATGAGCGAGTTCATGGAGAAGCACGCCGTCGCGCGGC
>CALGAS010000018.1 GCA_937959175.1 uncultured bacterium
GCCCCGACGGCGTCAGCCCTTGGCTCGGTGGCGGCTGTCCCGGAGCCGACCAGCCTTGGTCTCCTGGCCGGGGCGGCCCTCGTGGCCCTCGCCCTCCGCCGCCGGTCCGCAGCGTAAACACTCGGTTGCCGGTGTCGGAAAAGGGTACAGGCACCTCGGCTGGAAAAGGGTACAGGCACCTCGCTTCGCTCGGAGCCAGTCCCCTTTTCCATAGAAGCCCCCCGGCGCGAGCCGGGGGGACGGCGGGCTGTTGGGCCATCCCGCCCCTGATTCCCGTCACGCCCTCACCACCAACCCGCCCAGTCCGCGGTCACAACCAACCACCCTCCGGCTGTCTGCTGTTTTTCCACCGGGTCGTCGCCGGCCGGTATGCTCGTGGCATGAGCGAGCAGCCCCCCGCCGACATCCGGATGATCGACGTCGGCGGCAAGCCCGTCTCGCTCCGCACGGCCCGGGCCACCGCCCGGCTTGCGGCTGCTCCGGAGACGGTCGCCCGGATCCGAACCGGCAGCCTCGAAAAGGGCGACGCCCTCGCCGCCGCCCGGCTGGCGGGCATCATGGCGGCCAAGCGGACCGCCGAGATCGTGCCCCTCTGCCATCCGTTGCCGCTCGATGCGGTCGAGGTCGCGATCGATCCCTCCCCGGCCGATCACGTCGCGATCGAGGCGACCGTCCGGGCGACGGCGCGGACCGGCGTCGAGATGGAGGCGCTCGTGGCGGTCACGGCGGCGGCCCTCGCGATCTATGACATGGCCAAGTCGATCGACCCGGCGATGACCGTCGAAGCGGCCCGGCTCGAGGAAAAGACCGGTGGCGTCCGGGGCGACTATCGCCGCTGAAGGTCGCCACCGGGTTTAGCGAGGCGTCCCGCCGCCTGCCGGCCGGGCCGCCTGGGCCAGGATCGGCTCGAGTTCCTCGACGAAATCCCGCACGTCCTTGAACTCACGGTAGACGCTGGCGAAGCGGACGTAGGCCACCTGATCGAGGCCCTTGAGCAGTTCCATGATCCGCTCGCCGATCACCCCGCTGGGCACCTCGCTCTCGTAACTGCCGTAGAGCTCCGCCTCGACCGCGGCGACGGCATTCTCGATGTCGTCCTCGGTGACCGGCCGCTTCCAGCAGGCCTTGGCGAGGCCCCGCTTGATCTTGTCGCGGTCAAAGGGATCGCGAACGCCCCCCTTCTTGACGACCGTCAGCAGTTGCCGCTCGATCCGTTCGTAGGTCGTGAACCGCCGGCGGCAGGCGAGACACTCGCGGCGGCGGCGAATCGAACCGCCGTCGTCACCGGCCCGGGAATCGATCACCCGATCATTGTCGGCGCGGCAGAAGGGACAACGCATCGGAAACTCTCCGGGGTGCCGGAAATGTAGCGCCCCGGCGGCTGACACGGCAAGCCGGCCGTTGTTTCAACCGGTGCTGCCGTCGGGATCGGTGTGGACGCTGGCCTCGGCATGACCGTTGACCGCCGCGGCTCCCGTTCCATTTGTCTGCGTCGCGCGGGTGAGTTTCCAATCGCGCCGCTGACGCGAACTGGGGATCTGCATTGACTTGCGGTATTTCGTGACGGTCCGCCGGGCCACCTTGATGCCCTGTTTGCCGAGTTCCTCGACGAGCTCGTCGTCGCTGAAGGGGGAGTCCTTCGGCTCGCCGTCAACGATCTCCTGAAGCTTCATCCGCACGCTGTCCCAGGCTACCTCGTCGCCGTCTGCCCGGGTCGTGCCGCCCACGAAAAATCGCCGCAGGGGCTGGAGCCCGCGGGGCGTCTGCAGCCACTTGTCGTCGACCGCCCGGCTGATGGTCGTGACGTGCATCCCGATCCGATCGGCGATCTGCTGCATCTTCAGCGGCTCGAGCGCCTCGGGGCCCTCCGTCAGGAACCGTGTCTGATGATCGACGATCGCCTGGGCCGTCTTCAGGAGCGTGCTTCGCCGCTGCTGAATGGCGTCAATCAGCCACTGGGCCGAGTTGATCTTTCGTTTGATGTACTCGCGGGTGGCCGGGTCAGTGTCGGCGGAGAGGAGCATGTCGCGGTAGGTCGGGCTGATCCGCAGCGGCGGCAGGTCGATCTCCTCGAGCCGGCACTTCCAGCTGCCGTCCGGCTGCAGATCGACATAGACGTCGGGCTTGACCGCCACGACCACCGGCGTCGTAAAGACCGCACCCGGCTTGGGCTGAAGGGTGTGGAGCTGATGACGAAGGTGCTCGATCTCGTCGAGCGAGAAGCCAGCCTTCTTCTCGATCACCGGCAGCCGGTTGCCAGCGAGATCTTCGAGATGATCGCAGACCAGTCGCCGTAGGTCCTCGGCGTCGGGCATGTCGTCGCTGATCTGGAGCAGCAGGCATTCCTTGAGGTCGCGGGCGGCCACGCCACGGGGGTCGAGCCCCTGAACCAGCGCCAAGGCCTCGCGGAGCCGATCGAGCTGGTCGGCCGGGCCATCCGGATCGACCAGTTCCTCCAGCGGCATCGGCAGATACCCGTTGGCATCGAGATTGTAGATGATCCGGTCAGCGGCCAGTCGCACTGCTTCGGAAAGGTCTTCGCTGGCCAGTTGGTCGTGGAGGTGGTCGGAAAGAGTCTCCGGACGCTCCTCCATGTTGGCCATCATGTCGAGGTACCGGTCGCCGGCCTGATCGATCTGGGCGGCTGAGGGCCGGCTCCGGTCGTCGTCGGTGTCGGGGTATTCCGCCGACCAGTCGTAGGACCGCTCGAAGTCGGCCTGGTTGGCATGCTCGTGGTCGACGACCAGCGGGGTCTCGTCGGCCGTCCGGGTCGAAAGGGCGTCCGGCTGTGCGTCGGCAGACGCCGCCTCAGCCGCCCCGCCCTCCTCCTGGCCGACCTCCTCGACCTCGAGCGTCTCGTTGTTTTGAATCTCCTGCTCGATCCGCTCCTCGAGCGCCAGGACCGGGAGTTGCAGGATCTCCATCGACTGGATCATGCGGGGCGCAAGCACCTGCTTCTGCGCCAACCGCATCTCCTGGCCGAATGACATCCGCATCGCCGTCTCTCTCCCTGTCCTGGGGGCGACCCCTGACACCGCCGCCCTGCTTCATGTAAGATACCTTAAACGGAGGCGTTCACCGCCAGCCGGTGAAGATTCCGTGAGCGGATTCCGCGGACGGTCAGTCGGCCCAGCGGCGGCGACCGGAAAAGGCGTCGGCCAGCATCTCGCGATTGGCCTGCTCGAGCGATGCGCCGACGGTGAGGCCTCGGGCCAGACGGGTGATCTCGATCGGCAGCCCGGTGAGCCGCTCGGCCACGAGCAGCGCCGTGGCGTCTCCCTCGACGTTTGGCGTCGTGCCGAGGATCACCTCACGAAAGTTCCCGCCGCGGACGCGGGCCTCGAGGGCGTCGAGTGTCAGCCCCTCGGCATGCTTGCCCTCGAGCGGCGCAAGCCGCCCCTGGAGGACGTGGTAGACGCCGCGGTAACTCCCCGCCTGCTCGAGCGCCAACAGGTCGCGGACCTGCTCGACCACGCAGAGCAGACTGCGGTCCCGCTTCGGATCGCGGCAGATATCGCATTCCTCCAGCTCCGCCAGGTTGCCGCAGGTGCGGCAGGGCGTGAGGTTTTCCTTGACGGCGCGGATCGCGGCGGCGAAGTCGAGGGCCTTCTTCTGGGGCATCATCAAGACGTGATAGGCCAGCCGCTCCGCCGAGCGACGGCCGATGCCGGGCAGATCACTGAACGCCGCGATCAGCCGGGCCACCGCGCCTTGGGATTCAGCCATCGGAATGCTCGCTCGGAGGGGTGCCACGTTTTGCCGCTGCGGCGGTGGTCGCCAGCTCCTCGGCCGCCGCCGCGGCCTGCCGTCGCGGCGGCTCGACCTTGCGGATCGCCGCATCGAAGAGGGTTCGGGCATGGGCCACCAGCGGCCGTTCCGCCGCCTCGCGGATCAGGGCTGCCTGAGAGGTCGACGGGGCACGGCGGGCCGGCACCGGGGGCTCGGGATCCGCCGCCTCAGAGACCACGATCGCATGGCGGATGGGCCGGCCTACCACGGCGGTCAGGGCGGCGGTGATCGCGGCGGCTGAGTCGGGCCGCCGCAGGAAGGTCGCCGCCGTGGCGGCGGTCGCGGGCAGGCTCACTTCCAACAGGTCGTCCCGCCAGGTAACTGTCGCGGCGGTATCCATGAAGTCAGCAGCCAGCCCCTCGAGCGATTCCCCCGCCTGCTTCCAGGCCGTCTCTGCGGCGGGGAGCGGCCCGCTGGTGGCCGCGGGAGGCGGAGCGGCCTCAGGGGCCGGCCCGGCGGCGACCGACGGCGGGCTCGAATCCTGCCCCGCCTTACCGGCGGCGGTCAGGTCGGGCGTTTTTTTTTCGCGCGGCCCGGCGGCGGGAGCCGCCTTCGGCCCCGAGGTCGCTGCTGGGTTTGGCTTCGCAGCTTGAGCCTGCGGCTGAGCCACGGTCGGCTTTGCTGGGGCGGTGGGCTTCGCTGGGGCGGTCGGGATGGCTGGGCGGCCGGAGCCCGCCGTCGGCCCAGCGGCGACCACGCGATCGACGGCCCTGGCCAGGCTCTCGAGATCCTCCAGGGCCGCCAGCCGGACGATCGCCATCTCGGCGAGCACGCCGGCATGCCCGCTGGTTCGCATCCGCGAGAGAGCCTGGTCGAGAATCTGGAGCATCGCCAGAATCGTGGTGGTTCCGAGCTTCTGGCCGATGGCCTTCACATCGACTCCCAGGCCTTCCGCGTCGGCCAGCAGGTCATCCCTGCAGCCCACGCTGGCGAGCATGCAGCTCCGCACCGCGGCCAGCAGCTGCTCCATCACACCACCGGGATCGGCGCCGCCCGCCAGGCAGCCGTCGAGGGCACCGATGGCCCGGGCGGCGTCCCGCTCTGCGACCGCCGTAAGCAGTTCACCGATTCGCTCCTCGCTGCCGGTGCCGATCACGGCGTGGACGTCGTCCGCCCCGATCGGTCCGGAGGCCGCTCCCAGCAGTTGCTCGAGCAGCGACTGGCTGTCCCGCATGCTGCCGGCCGCCCGGCGGGCGATCAGTTGAAGAGCCTCAGCTGAGACATCAGCCCCCTCGGCCTCGACGATCTGGGCCAGCCGCCGAGCGATCGCCGCCGCGTCGACCGTCACAAAGTCAAACCGCTGGCAGCGGGAGAGGATCGTGATCGGGAGCTTTTCGGGCTCCGTGGTGCAGAACACGAACTTGACGTGCCCCGGCGGCTCTTCGAGCGTTTTGAGGAGGGCGTTGAAGGCCTCCCGGGTGAGCATGTGGACTTCGTCGATGATGTAGACCTTGCATCGCCCCCGGGCCGGCCGGACCGCCACGTTCTGGCGGAGCTGGCGGATCTCGTCGATGCCGCGGTTGCTGGCGGCGTCGATCTCGACGACGTCGACGTCCTGGCCGGCGGTGATCGCCCGGCAGGCATCGCAGGCATTGCACGGCTCGGCGGCCGGTCCCCGCTCGCAGTTGAGCGCCTTGGCGTAGATCCGGGCGGCGCTCGTCTTGCCGACGCCGCGGGCCCCGGTGAAGAGATAGGCATGTCCGACCCGGCCCGACTCGATCGCTCCGGATAGCCCCCGGGCCACGTGCTCCTGGCCGACAAGATCGGCGAACCGCTGCGGCCGATAGCGGCGAGCGACAACCTGGTAGCCCCCTGCCGAACTCGGCTCCGCCGGGCTCTCGGATGCTTCGTTGGTGGCCATGGGCTCGGGCAGGGTAGGTCGGACGCCGATGAGAGGCCCACCGCACAAAGAGACGACTGCTTATGGCTGCTGCGGTTAGGCCCTGACCAGGTTCACAGGCCCCCATCGCAGGGGCCTCTCATCGGAGCCCGCTCGTGAAACGGGTCTCGAAATCCTGCTATCTGGTTGTACGCCCGGCGGGGACGACGGTCAAAGGGCGGCCCGCCGCAGCGGCCGAAGCCTGCTACATTTCTGGCGATGGCAGCCGCAAAGTCACCGATGATGCAGCAGTTCGAGGCGGCCAAGGACCGCTGCCCCGGGGCGCTCGTGCTCTTCCGGATGGGCGACTTCTACGAGCTCTTCGGCGACGACGCCCGCGAGGCCGCCGGCCTTCTCGATCTCACGCTCACCAGCCGCGACAAGGGGCCCGACGCCGTCCCGATGGCCGGCTTTCCGCACCATCAACTCGACCCCCAACTGGCCAAACTCGTCGCCGCCGGTCGCCGGGTGGCAATCTGCGAGCAGATCGACGACCCCAAAACGACCAAGGGGCTCTTGCGTCGGGAGGTGACCCGGATCGTCACGCCCGGCATCGCCGCCGACGAGTCACTGCTCGACCCCGCCCGCTCCAACTGGCTGGTGGCGATTCAGCCTGAGCGGCGGAGGGGGGATGCCGCAGCCGACGCGGGGCGAGCGGAACCGGGCCGCATCGGCGTGGCCTGGATCGACGTCGCTGCCGGCCGGTTCGAAGCGGCCGTCGTCGCCGCGGACGACCTGGCCGACCATCTGCTCCGGCTGGACCCGGCGGAATGCCTCTGCAGCGAGCGAACCAAGGCGGAGGTCGAGGAGTTGGTGCGGGCGGCGGGTGGCTCGCGGGTGGTGACGAGCCGGCCCGATTGGTGGTTCGAAGAAGCCGCCACCCGGGCTGCCCTCGACAAGGCCTTGGGGGGCACTCGGCTCGAGGGGCTCGGCTTCGAGGCTGACGACACCGCCGGCTTGGCTGCGGCCGGGGGCATCCTTGCCTACCTCGAGGAAAACGAACCAGCCGCCGTCTCCCGCATCAACACGCTCACCCCCTGGCGACCGGGGCTGCGGATGGAGATCGACGAGGCCTCCCGCCGCAGCCTGGAGTTGCTTCGGAGCACCGCGACCGGACGCCGCGAGGGATCGCTGGCGGGCGTGCTCGACCGCACGAAGACCGCCATGGGCGGGCGGCTGCTCGGCGAATGGCTGTCGGCCCCGCTTGTCGATCGGGGGGCGATCGTCGACCGGCACGAGGCAGTGGCAACACTGCTTGCCGATGGCGGCCGGGCCGCCCGCCTGGCCGAGACGCTCGCCGGCATCGGCGACGTCGAGCGGCTCCTGGGCCGGGTGATGACCGGACGAGCCGGCCCCCGCGACCTCGAGCGGATCGGTCACGCCACGAGCATGCTACCCCGCCTGATCAGCCTCCTGAGCGACTGGAACGGCCTGCTTGGGGACCTGCGGGAGTCGCTCGATCCCTGCGAGGATCTCGCCTCCCGGATCGCAACGACCCTCCGCGAAGGCTGCCCCGTCTACGGACGCGACGGAGGCTTCATCCGCCCCGGCTGCGACGCCCGGCTCGACGAACTGGTGGAGCTCGCGACGGGCGGCAAGGCCTGGATCACCGATTATCAAGCTCGCGAGATCGAACGGACCGGCATCGCTACGCTCAAGGTCGGCTACAACAGGGTGTTCGGCTTCTTTCTGGAGGTCAGCCGGGGGCAGGCCGACAAGGTGCCGCCGGAGTATGTCCGCAAGCAGACCGTCAAAAACGCCGAGCGGTACACGACGGCCGAACTCGACGAGCGGCAGCGGCAGGTGCTCGGTGCGGAGGAGGAGGCGCTCCGCCGAGAGATTCACCTGCTCGACGAGTTGCGGGGCTTCGTGGCTGGCGAGCGGGCCCGGCTCGACCGGGCCGCCGGCATCCTCGCGATCCTCGACG
>CALGAS010000019.1 GCA_937959175.1 uncultured bacterium
GCTTCGCCATCCTGGCTGCGCTCGGTTTCCCAACGCCGGCTCGCTCGGCACGGGCTCACCCCTCGCGAACCCGCATGTCACTCCCCGCCGGACCGGCAGGGGTTCTCCAGGTTCACGGACACCTCACTGCCGGCAGCCCACAGAATCGTCGCACGTCGCAGAGTCGTGCCGGCCCTTCAAGTCGCCCAGCCAGACGCCCGACATTGAGAAAGCGAGGAGGCCGCAGGGACGCGGCTTCCGGGGCGAGGCTGGAGCAAGACGCGGATGCAAGCGGAGGCGGGTGGGAGCGACCTTGCATACGGGTTTCTGACCGTCGTCGATTCGGCGACCCATGGTCTCTTTGGCGGCTACCTCGTCGTGGACGCCCTCGGGCGGCCGCTCGAGTTCCACTGCACCGCACCGGTGAAGGTCTCCCGGGCCCAGCAGATCCTCTACGGGCCGACGCTCCACGGTCAGCTTCAGGGGCGGCAGATCGGCGGGACGTTGCTTGCCGAGGGGAAGGCGACACCGGCGGTTGTGCTCACCGATCGTGAGCCGATGCTTCAGGTTCGCCCCTATACAAACCTGCCGGTGGCGCTCGTGAGCCGGGGGGAGAAACTGGCAGCAGGGGGCTTCACAGTGGGCGACGCGGCAGTTCGGCCGCATGCCGATGACACGCCGCAAATCGCCGAACTCGAAGCGCGGCTCGGGCCGCTGGCCGCCGCGGTCGATCTCTGCGAGCCGTTCGAACGAATCCGGGCGGCTCTCGACGAGGCGGCCCGCCACTGAGCCGCGGGCCGGCAGGAGGACCGCGATGCCCGGTGAAGACCCGCCCGACCATTGCTACGACCGGCCCCGGCCCGCGCTGCGGTCGTGGGATGCCGAGGAGTTCGCCCTGCCTGCCGTGCCGATCCGGTCCGGCCCCGACCTGGCGATCCCCCTTCCGCCGACGCTCCGTCTGCCAGTCGCGATGCCGGTGATCGAGGTGATCTCGGTCGAGCCGCTCCCGGCCCGGCCGCGGGTCCAGAGCCACATCTTCGCCAGGCCGGTCGCGGCAGCAGCGGGCTCCGCAGGTTACACACCTGCGGCCACGAGAGGAGGACCGCGTGATGGGTCTTCCGCGGGGGCGGGCTTGCAGCCTGCCCATTCCGCAGGTTGCAAACCTGCGGCCACAGGAGGGGATCACGCACCGGCCAAAGAAGGCCCGGCCGGCTGCGAGCCTGCTCCCCGCCGCACCCGGATCGCACCTCCCCGGGACGTGGTCAAGCTCTCCGAGCGGTTCTTTTATCTGCTCCAGCCCGATCTCGAGACGATGCTCCGCGGCGGGAAGCTCGGCTTCCCGCGGCAGCCGTTTCCCTTCCAGTTCGAGGGGATGGCCTTTCTGCTGCCGCGTCACGCGGCGGTCTTGGCCGACGAGATGGGCCTCGGCAAGTCGATGCAGGCGATCTCGTCGATCCGGCTGCTCATCCGTAGCGGCGAGGCCCGTCGGGTGCTGGTCGTCTGCCCCAAGGGCCTGGTCAGCAACTGGGCCCGGGAGCTGGCCGACTGGGCCCCGGAGCTGCTGGTCGCCGTCATCGAGGGCGACCCGACCCGCCGCCGCTGGCAATGGTCGCTTGCCGACGTGCCGGTGAAACTCGCCAACTACGAGGTGCTCGTCCGCGACCGCGAGCTCGTCGCCGAACTCGGCCTCTCCTTCGACCTCGTCGTGCTCGACGAGGCCCAGCGGATCAAGAACCGCTCCAGCCAGACCAACAAGGCGATCGTGGCCCTCGACCGCCGCCGCAGCTGGGCCCTGACAGGCACGCCGATCGAGAACTCGTCGGATGATCTGGTGGGCATCTTCGAGTTTGTCGAGTCAGGACAGATCAACGACCGGATGGCCCCCAAGACGATGGCCGCCGCCGTCGCCGATCACATTCTCCGCCGCACCAAAGACAAGGTGCTCACCGAGATGCCCCCCCGGCTCGACCGCGACGCCCATATCGAACTCGGCCCCGAGCAGCGGGAGACCTACCGGCGGGCCGAAGAGGAGGGCGTTCTCCGGCTGGCCGACATGGGCCGCGAGGCGACGATCCAGCACGTCTTCGAACTGGTGCTCCGGCTCAAGCAGATCTGCAACTTCGACACCGCCACCGGCGAGAGCGCGAAGCTCGACCGGCTCGCCGCCGAACTCGAGGAGGTGCGGGCCAGCGGCCGCAAGGCCCTCGTCTTCAGCCAGTGGGTCGAGACGCTCGGCCGGCTGCGGGACCGGCTGACACCGTTCGGGGCCCTCGAATACCACGGCGGGATGAGCACCGCCGCCCGTGACGAGGCGATCCGGCGGTTCAAGGAGGGCCGCGACCACACGGTGCTGCTGCTCTCGTACGGGGCCGGCGCGGTGGGGCTCAATCTTCAGTTCTCGCAGTACGTCTTTCTCTTCGAC
>CALGAS010000020.1 GCA_937959175.1 uncultured bacterium
CGGGGGCCGGGATGGCCCAACGGCCCGCCGTCCCCCCGGCTCGCGCCGGGGGGCTTCTATCAGGGGCGTTGGTTGATGGAACGTGGGCCCAGGTTTGCAACCTGGGCAATGCGGTCTCACCCGAAAGCCAGGCGACTGCTCAGCTGGCCACCCTCGCCATTTCGGCTGCGTCGTGGAGCGGACCGGACGGGAGCCAATGGCTCGTGCCGCAGGCCTCGCGGATCGCCTCGTCGCCCAGTTCGATCAGGGCCGGGTCGAAGGGCCGCGACGGGATCGCCCAGAGCCGCTCCCACGTGACCGACACGTTCCCTCCGGTCACAGGGTATCCTGCGGGAATTCGACGCCGGCCACATGGCGACCCCGAGCTGTCGCGGCGCTCACGAGGATCCGGAAACCGCTTTCTGGGCCGGGGTAGGCCAGGGAGGCCGGAGCACGCGGTTCACGAACCGCTCGTCAGGGTCCGCTTGTTTGTTGACGGCTTTTCCTGCGCTCGTTAAGATTAACGCTCGGGAGGGTGTCCCACGGCGGTGTCAGGCGGGACGCATCTGGAGGGCTATGGTCAATGAGCTTCGTCGTCGCATTCCCTGTGTTGATTCGTGCGGGCCGGCCGACGCGCTTCCTGCGTGCCATCGCGTGCGTGTTCGGTCTCGCCCTGTCCGCGCCGGCTGTGGCGCAGGTGACCTGGGACGCCGATACCGGAACGAGCGGACCGCAGGACGGCAGCGGAACCTGGTCGACCGTCGATGCCAACTGGTGGAACGGTTCGACCGACGTCGTCTGGCCGAACCTCTCGACGAGCACCGCCACCATCGGTGCCAACAGCGGTGCGGCCGGCACGATCACCGTCGATGGCTCGCTCACGCTCAACGCGATCACATTCAACGCTCCCGGCTCCGGCTCCTACACGGTCACCGGTGGCACGCTGGGCTTCGCCGGCACAAGCCCCACGATCACGGCCAACACCGCGGCCACGATCGGCTCCGACATCACGAGCGGCGTGGGGCTGACGAAGAATGGTACGGGCACCCTGACGCTGTCGGGCAGCATCTCGAACACGACCGGCGGCGTGAGTTTCAGTCAGGGCGAGGTCACGCTCACCGGCACGCTGACGAACACGTCGACGTCCACCCTCGCCGTCGGCTCGAGCAACGGCGGGACGCTGACGATCGCCGGCGGGTCGATGTCGACCACAGGGGCCGGCGCTCGTTCAGTCGTGATCGCCGGCGGCGCGGGCCGATCCGGCACGATCGCCGTCACTGGTGGCACGCTGTCGCCTGTCGGCATGCTCATCAGCGAGGACTCGGGCGGCAACGGTGTGTTCACGCAGTCCGGTGGAACCACGACCATCGGCGGCAGCAACCTGTGGCTCACAGGCACGAGCAGCACGCTCACGGTCACTGGGGGGACGCTTTCGACCCCCGCCATGTACACCGTGTTCGGCAACACGAACTCCGCGTCCACCGTGAGCGTCAGCGGCTCAGGTTCGCTGACGGTGAACGGCAGAGTTCAGGTCGGCACGAGCGGGCGGAACGGCATCGATTTGACCGTCAACGTGGGCGACGGCACCGCCGGCGGCACGCTGCAGGTCAACAGTTTCTCCTGGGGCGGCGCCACCGGAACCGCCGTCATCAACTTCAATGGCGGCACGTTCGTCGGCAACGCGACCCACAGCCTTCCGACGCAGATTTCCACGGTCGTGAAGTCCGGAGGAGCGAACATCAATGTCTCGACGAGCCAGACGCTGACGATGTCGAGCCCGCTCTCCGACGGCAGCGGGGGCGGCGGCCTCGTGAAGCTCGGCACCGGCACGCTCGCGCTCACCGGGGCCAACACCTTCACGGGGGCGACCCGGATCAGCGCCGGAAGCCTGTCGCTCGGCAACGCCCTGGCCCTCCAGAACTCGACGCTCGACCTCGACGCTGCCGATGCGGGCACCATCTCGGCTATCGGCCAGAACTCGACGCTCGGCGGCCTCACGGGATCGCGGAACCTCGACATGCTCACCCGCACCTTGAGCATTGGCAACAATGACGCGAGCACCACATTCTCTGGATCACTCTCCGACGGAGCCCTCACGAAGATCGGCGCGGGCACGCTCACGCTCACCGGCGAGAACGTCTACACCGGCACGACCACGATCGACGGCGGCACGCTCCAGATCGGGGCCGGCGGCACGGCCGGTGGGCTCGCGAACGCGAGCACGATCACGGGCTCGGCCGGGGCGAGCCTCGTCTTCAGCCGCACCGACGACTACGGCGGCGACGTCTCCAACGACATCGGTGGCGGGCTCGCCCTGACGCTGAACTCCGGCACGCTCACGCTCACCGGCACGAATGCCTACGCGGGGACGACGTCGATCAATGGCGGCGTCCTGGGCCTCGGGGCCGCTGGCGGGCTCGGCGGTGCGGGCGACATCGTCTTCGGCGGCGGCACGCTCCAGTTTTCCGCCAGCAACGTCGGTGACTACGCCGCCCGGGTCAAGAACAGTGGCTCGGCGATCGCGGTCGACACCAACGGCCAGAATGTCACGTTTGCCGGCTCGCTCGACAGCAGCAACACGGGCGGCCTCGTCAAGTCTGGGGCTGGGACGCTGACGCTCTCCGGCAGCAACTCCTACACCGGCGGCACGACCCTCACCGGCGGTGGGTTCGTGATCGGCAACGCGAATGGCTGGGGGTCGGGTGACGTCACCTACAACGTCGACGCCAACACGACGACAGCCTTCAGCCTGCCCGAGAGCGGAACGATCGCCAACAACATTACGATCAACAAGCCGGGGGCCAACCGCCGGTACACCTTCCAGCAAAACCAGAGCAACAACGTAACGCTCTCCGGCGACATCACGCTGGCCAGTGGGAACGGCCCCACCTTCTCGCTCAGCGGGGTGTCCGCGGGCACGTTCACGCTGACCGGCAGTAATTCGTTCGGGGCGGACGTCTTCACGGCCGCGGGCGTCACGGTCCGCATCGGCGGCACCAACGCCGCTGGCGGCGCGGTCTGGCGTCCCAATCTCACCGGGAACATGGTTCTGCTCGACGGTGCCGACTTCAAGAGCATCATCGGCAATGCGGTCGCCTCGTATTCCATGGAGACCGCGGGCACGGCGACGGTTTCGGGCACGGTGTTCAACCGGGATAACGCGAACGTCGAGGTGAACCTGCCGGCTGACGCCGAGCTCCAGTTCACGGGAGCGTTGCGGGCGGAGGGAGGCTTCACGACAGGCACCTACACCAAGACCGGTGCCGGAACCTGGGTCGTCGGCAACGGTGGAAACTCGGCCTTCACCTTCAACGTGAACGAAGGCGTGCTGCAGGTTCCCACGTTCACGGCTCTGGGGGGGCAAACAGACGCGAGTTGGCTGGTCCTCGACGGTGGCACCCTGCGGCACTCGGGGGCCGCGTCAAGCACGACCAAGGCATTCACGCTCGGGGCGAGCGGCGGCAGCCTCGACGCCTCGGGCACGGGCACGGCGGCCTTCACGTCGGGATCGGCCGTGGCCTTCACCGGCAGCGGCAACCGCACGCTCACGCTCACCGGCACCAACACCGGCAGCAACGCGCTGGGGCTGGCACTGAATGACAACGGCGCCGACGTCGTCTCGCTCGTGAAGACCGGTGCCGGCACGTGGGTGCTCTCGGGCAGCACCAACACCTACACCGGCGACACGACGATCGCGGGGGGCACGCTCAAGCTCGGCAGCGGCGGCTCGTTCGCCAACAGCCCGCGGATCATCGTCGGCGACGCGGCCGGCTCGCCCGGAGCCACGCTCGACCTCTCCGACAAGGATCTGTTTGCGATCGGTTCAGCCCAGACCCTGATGGGCAAGGGCCGGGTGGCGCTCGGCCAGAACACCGCTCTGACGATCAACGGCCTGTTCTCCCCCGGCAACAGCCCGGGGCTGTTCACCTACGATGGCGGCTCGACGACGCTCTCGGGCACGACGCTGATGGAGATCTGGGGCACTGCGCGGGCCGCGGATCCCGGGTACGACGCCGTGGACGTGATCAACTCGGGCCTCCTCACGCTCGGCGGCATTCTCGAGCTCGACTTCGACCAGAACTTTGCCGACTCGACCAGCTTCACGCTCTTCGACACGCTGACGAGCGGCTCGCTGGCAGGCGGCTTCGCCAGCATCACGATCACGGGCGTGAACAACGACTACGTCGGGTTGTCGTTCACGCAGGACGGCAATGTCTGGACCACCGGCTTTAACGGCAACAACCAGGGCCTGCGGCTCACGCAGACCGCCTCGGAGGTCACGCTCGACGTGATCGTCGTGCCCGAGCCGGGTACGGCCGTCTTCGCGGGCATCGGCATCGCGATCGCGGGCTGGTTGCTCCGGAACCGCCGGCGAGCCGCTCGATAAGCCAACGCACGGGATTCACCCTCGTCCAGCTCCTGGCGGTGATCGCGATCATTGCCCCCCGTCGGCCTGCTCCTGCCGGCGGTGCAGTCGGCCGGCGAGTCGGCAAAGCAGTACGCGGGCGGGGATCACGTCGGAGCCAGCTTCCGTCCGCCTCACCTGGAAGAGATCCTTGCCCTGCATGTGGTTGCCGAACGGCTGGAGCGACAGGTTGACGGTGCGGTAGCCAAACTGGTTGATGTCGCGGATGCGGCTGAAGAGCAGTTCGATGTTCGAGGGCACCGGCCGGCCGCCCGGCGGGAGCCGGGACAAGCCCCGCGAGGTTTTTGGTTGGTCACGCGGATTGGGCGTGTTGGTGGTGGGCGGTTGCTCGGGCTTGCGGGGGCCGGGATGGCCCAACGGCCCGCCGTCCCCCCGGCTCGCGCCGGGGGGCTTTTATCGAAAAGGGGACTGGCTCCGAGCGAAGCGAGGTGCCTGTACCCTTTTCCAGCCCGAGGACACACGGAATACGGGCCCACCCGAAGCCCGCGTGAGGCGACTGCTCAGCCGGCCACCCGGGCCATCGTCTTCTCCGTCAGCCGGTCGAGCGCCCGGACCGACGCCTCGATGTGCTCGCGGCGGGTGTCTTCGATCTTGTTGTGGCTGATCCCGTGGAGGCTCTGGACGAAGAGCATCACGGTCGGGATCCCGGCCCTCGCCATTTCGGCCGCGTCGTGGAGCGGACCGGAGGGGAGCCGGTGGCTCGTGCCGCAGGTCTCGTGGATCGCCTCGTCGGCCAGTTCGATCAGGGCTGGGTCGAAGGGCCGCGGCGGGATCGCCCAGAGCCGCTCCCACTCGACCGACACGTTCCCCTCGGTCGCGAACCGGGCCGCCGCCTCCTTGGCCTCGGCGAGCATCGTCGCGAGCTTGGCGGGATCGAGATGCCGCTGGTCGAGCGTGATCCGGCAGTCCTCGACCACGCTCGTCACGATCCCCGGCTTGGTCGTGCAGGAGCCGATCGTGCAGACGCCTTCCCCGCTGCGGCGGGCGATCTCGTAGATCTCCGGGGCCATCCGAGCAGCCGCGAGAAAGGCGTCGCGACGGCGGTTCATCGGCGTGCTCCCCGAGTGGGCCGCCTGGCCGCGGAAGGTGATCGCATGCCGCTCGACGCCGAAGGTGCCGAGCACCGCCCCGAGCGGCAGGTCGAGATCCAGGAGGACCGGCCCCTGCTCGATGTGGAGCTCGAGGTAGGCCGCCGCCGTGGCCAGCTCGCGGCCGCAGTCCTTGACCCGCTCGAAGTCGATGCCCACCTCGGCCAGGGCGGCCGGCAGCGTGACCCCGGCCTTGTCGACCAGGCCACGGGCCTCCTCCATGTCGAGATTGCCCGAGCAGGCCGACGAGCCGAACAGGCTCTTCCCAAACCGGGCCCCCTCCTCGTCGGCCCAGTCGACGATCCGGAGCGTGACCGGCGGCCGGCCATCATGCTCGGCCGCCACCCGCCGCATCACCTCGACGCCGGCCAGCGTGTTCAGGCAGCCATCGAGCCAGCCTCCGTTGGGCACCGAGTCGATGTGGCCGCCGATCAGCACGGCCCGCTCGCTCTGGCCCGGCAGCGTCGCCCAGAAGTTGCCCGCCGCGTCGAGGTGCGTCTCGACCGGTAGCCCGGCGAACCGCTCCGTGAGCCACTGGCGGGCCGCCGTCCAGACCGGCGTGAAGGCGACTCGCTGGGCCCCGTTCTCATCGCCGGTGAGCCGGCGAAGCTCCTCGAGTTCGCGGACGGTGCGGGCGGGGTCGAGTGTCGGCATGACGGCCCTCCGATAACGATTGGGGTGTGCGCGAAGCCCAGGATAGCAGCGGCGGCTCGGCCAGGCATATGCTCACGTGCGTCGCGGCAGCATGCCGCTGTTTGTCCGAAGCGACTCGCGGGGTACTCCATCATGCACAGATGCTCGAACATCTTCCTGGCCTTCACCTGCAGCCTGGCGTTGTCGATCGCCTCGACGGCCGGCCGGGCGGCCGACCGGTTCGTGCTGACCGAAACGGCGTCCGGCGGTGTGGCAGTGACCATCGATGGCGAGCCCTTCACCAGCTACGTCGTCGATCAGGCCAACAAGCCCTTCCTCTGGCCGATCGTCGGGCCGGCCGGCAGCGAACTGACCCGCTGCTACCCGATGAGGGACGTCCCCGGCGAGGCGACCGACCACATCCACCACCGGGGCCTCTGCTTCGGCCATCAGTCGATCAGCGGCGTCGACACCTGGCACGAGTTGCTGACCTGGAAGCCTGGAGTCGACGACGCCAGGCGGGCCCGGGTCGGCAGCATCCGCCACGACCGCTACCGCCTGATCGAGGGCGGGGCGACCGGAGTCATCGACAGCGAGAGCACGATGCTGGCGGCTGACGGCCGGCCGGTCCTGGCCCTCGAGCAGCGGCTGACCTTCGCCGAGCCCGAAAAGGAAACCCTCCGCACGATCGACGTCGCGATCGACCTCGTCGCGGCCCACGGCCCCGCCACCGTCGCAGACTTCAAGGACGCCGGACTGTCGATCCGGGTCGCCGAGCCGCTCCGGGTCGATGCCCGCCGGGGCGGCGGGATCCTCAATAGCGAGGGCGATCGCAACGCCGAGGCCTGGGCCAAGCGGGCCGCCTGGGTCGACTACTCGGGCACGATCGACGGGGAGCGGCAGGGCATCGCCTTCTTCAGCCATCCCAGCAGCTTCCGCGACCCGCCCCCCTGGCACGTGCGGACCTACGGCCTGTTCACCGCCAACCCCTTCGGCCTGAAATCGCTGGGCATCCAAAAGGAGTCGGCTGCGGTCAGCCTCGCGGCGGGCGAGCGGATCCCGCTCCGCTACCGGCTGGTCTTTCACCGCGGCGGCGATGACGCCCCGGCACGCCTCACCGACCTCTACCGCCAGTACGCCGAAGAGCCGCCCGCCAGCCCCGGGTCCTGAGGAGCCGATTCGTCCGGCTCGCTCGGATGCCGTATTCTGGGGCTCGCGAGAATCCTGCTCACTCCGCGGCGGAGCCCACACCATGCCGATTCAGCCTCGTCTCGACGCCGCCGCCCTCGCCGAACGGATGGCCGACATCAAGCCGGCCTTCTCCCCCCAGGAGGCCCGAGTCGAGGCGGCCCGCTGCCTCTACTGCTTCGACGCCCCCTGCATCGCCTCCTGCCCGACCGGGATCGACGTTCCGGCCTTCATCAAGAAGATCGCCGTCGACAATGTAACGGGGGCGGCCCGCACGATCCTCGAGGCCAACGTGCTGGGGGCCAGCTGCGCCCGGGTCTGTCCGACGCAGGTGCTCTGCGAGGGGGCCTGCGTGATGCTCGACCTCGAGAAGAAGCCGATCGAGATCGGCCGGCTGCAGCGGTTTGCCACCGATCATGTCAGCGAACGGGGGATCGACGTCCTCCCGGCCCCCGCCGCGACCACCGGCCGCCGCGTGGCGGTGCTCGGCGCTGGCCCGGCCGGCCTGGGCTGCGCCGCGGAACTCGCCCGACTGGGCCACGAGGTCACCGTCTACGACAAGAAGCCCCGCGGCGGCGGCCTCAACACCTACGGGATCGCCTACTACAAGATGCGACCGGAGGTGAGCCTGGCCGAGGTCGAGCTGATCGAGCGGCTCGGCGTCAGGTTTCGGTTCGACTGCGAGGTCGGCCGCGACATCGCCGTGGCCGATCTCGAGCGGGACTGCGAGGCGATCTTCCTGGGGCTCGGCCTCGGCGGCGTGCGACGGCTGGGCATTCCGGGCGAGGACCTGCCCGAGGTGCTCGATGCCCTCGAGTTCATCGAGTGGATCCACACCCGGCCGCTGGCCGAGGTGCCCGTCGGCCGGCGGGTCGCTGTGCTCGGCTGTGGCAACACGGCGATCGACGCGGTCACCCAGGCCATTCGAATGGGCGCCGAGCAGGCGACCGTCATCTACCGCCGCGGCGAGGCCGAGATGTCGGCTTACGGCTTCGAATACGAGCTGGCCAAGACTGACGGCGCCGCCTTCCTGTTTCACGCCGTGCCGGTCGCAGTGCTCGAGGAGGCGGGGCACGTCAGCGGCCTGCGGCTGGCTCGCACGGAAGTCCGCGATGGCCGGGTCGAGATCCTTCCGGAGAGCGAGTGGACCGAGCCCTTCGACATGGTGCTCTCGGCCGTCGGCCAGGAGAAGCAGGCCGGCCTGCTCGAGTCGCTCTTTCCCGGCCTCGAGCTCGACCGCCGCGGCCGGGTCGTCCACGATCCGGCCACGATGCAGACGAGCCTGCCCCACGTCTTCGCCGGCGGCGACTGCACCAGCGGCGGCCGCGAGGTGGTCAACGCCGTGGCCGAAGGGAAGAAGGCCGCCCGGGCGATCGCTCGGCAACTCACCGGGGAACAGCCGGCTGACGTGGGCTGCGGGCCCGTTCAGCATTCCCGGCACGGCGTCGCCGGCGGCCCGACCGGCTCCGGCTTCGAGGCCCCCGTCCGCGTCCACGAACTCGAGGCCGCGCTCGGCGTGCGGCTGACCCCGTCCTGAACTCCCCGTCGACAGGCACCCATGGCCGATCTCTCCTGCAATCTGGCCGGCATCAAGAGCCCCAATCCCTTCTGGGTGGCCAGCGGCCCGCCCTCCAACACCGCCCACCAGGCCGACCGGGCCTTCGAGGCCGGCTGGGGGGGCGTCGTCTGGAAGACGATCGGCGAGCCGATCGTCAACGTCGCCAGCCGCTATTCGGGGCTGACCCTCGGCGGCCAGCGGATGGCCGGCTTCAACAACATCGAGTTGATCAGCGACCGCTCTCCCGAGACCAACTTCCGAGAGATCGCCGAAGTCAAGAAGCGGTGGCCGCATCATGCGGTGATCGCCTCGTTGATGGTCGACAC
>CALGAS010000021.1 GCA_937959175.1 uncultured bacterium
TGGGCCGACCTGGCCCACGCCCTGTTCAACACCAAGGAGTTCATTTTCGTACCGTAAGCCGCTATTCATGACTCGCCCAATCGAGGGGCGGATCAATACGGAACCGACCAAACCAATGACGCCCACCCATCACTGCCGTCGCTTCCGGCCGCTGCCGCTGTCCCGTCGGGGGCTGCTGCAGCAGGCCTCGTGTGGCTTCGGCGGCATCGCCGCCGCCGCGCTGTTGCATCGCGATGCGGCCCGGGCCGCATCGGGCGTGGTCGACACGCTGCATCATCCGGCCCGGGCCACCAGCGTGATCTTTCTCTATATGGATGGCGGCGTCTCACAGGTTGACAGCTTCGACCCCAAGCCGCGGCTGGCCCAGGACGCCGGCAAGGATCCCCACAGCCTGTTCAAGGTCGACGCCACCCAGTTCAACAACGTCGGCACGGTGCTGCCGAGTCCCTGGCAGTTCAAGCCCTACGGCAAGAGCGGCATTCCGGTCAGCGACCTGTTTCCGCACATCGGCGGAGTGGTCGATGAACTGGCGGTGATCCGCTCGATGACCAGCGAGTTTCCCGAGCACACCAACGCCAACTACTTTCTCCACACCGGCAGCGGCCTGCAGGGACGGCCGAGCATGGGCGCCTGGACGACCTACGGCCTCGGCAGCGAGAACGATGAGCTCCCGGGCTACATGGTGCTCAACGGCGGCCTGATTCCGCCGGGCGGCCTCGACAACTTCACCAACGGCTTCCTGCCGGCGACCTACCAGGGCTCCGTCGTCAAGCCGAACGCCGTCGGGCTGGCCAACGTGCGGCCCCGGGAGAAGAGCCCGGCCCAGCAGCAGGCCAAGCTCGACCTGGCCCGCCGCCTCGACGAGCGGTTTGCCCGGCGGCTCGCCGGCGGCGGCCGGCCGCCCGACGCGCTGGAAAGCGCCATCGCCAATCAGGAACTCGCCTACCGGATGCAGACGGAAGTGCCCGAGCTCCTCGACCTGGCCGGGGAAACCGCCACCACCAAGCGGGCCTACGGCCTGGAGAGCCGCTACGAGCCGACCCGAATCTTCGGCACCGAGTGCCTCCTGGCCCGGCGGATGGTCGAGCGGGGCGTGCGGTTCGTCGAGCTGACCTGCCCGAAGGTCGGCGGCGACCGCTGGGATCAGCACAACAATCTCAAGGACGGCCACGAGAACAACGCCCGGGCGGTCGACCAGCCGATCGCCGCCCTGATCCGCGACCTGCGGCAGCGGGGGCTACTCGACAGCACGCTCGTCGTCTGGAGCGGCGAGTTTGGCCGCACGCCCTTCGCCCAGGGCAGCAACGGCCGCGACCACAACCCGCAGGCCTTCTCGCTCTGGCTGGCCGGCGGCGGGGTCAAGGGGGGCACGGTGGTCGGCACGACCGACGACTACGGCTATCGGGTGGTCGAGAAGAAGTTCATGATCCACGATCTCCACGCCACGATGCTGCACCTGCTCGGCCTCGACCACGAAAGGCTGACCTACCGCTTCAGCGGCCGCGACATGCGGCTGACCGATGTGCACGGCCACGTGATCCGCGACGCGCTGGCGTAAACGCGGGGGACTGGCTTCGAGCGAAGCGAGGTGCCTGTCCCCCTCCACCCACGGGGACTGGCTCCGAGCGAAGCGAGGTGCCTGTCCCCCTCTACCCACGGGGACTGGCTCCGAGCGAAGCGAGGTGCCGGTCCCCCATCACTCCGGTACAAGTGTCGGGGTGGGTTGGTGGTGACCGCGGATTGGGCGTGTTGGTGGTGAACGGGTGCTTGGGCTTCCGGGGGCCGGGAAGGCCCAATGGCCCGCCGTCCCCCCGGCTCGCGCCGGGGGGCTTTTATGTGGCGGTGCCTCGCCGTCGGGAACGCCAGGCCATCACGCCCGCCGAACCGAGGGCTCCGGTCCCGGCTCGGTGATGGGGGTGATCAGCCGGCTGTCGCCGCTGGCCCGGATCGATGAGTGTTGCACGTCTTGGCGGATCGCGACCTTGCCGCTTGTTCACGGCCGACAGGCCGGTGCCTCCCAGCCCTCTCGAGCTCGGGCGACCCAGGCGGGGTCGCCGACGACGCCGGCCTGCGACCAATCGTAGGGCTTGAATCCGAGGGCGATCGCCGGCGACTCGGGTCCGGTCAGTGCGGGTCCTGCTGAGCGGGTGGCCGAGGGGTGGCAATCCAAGAAGAACGTTCCCCCGCTGCGTCCAGCCGCGACCGACGTAGTAGGCCCCGGCATCGTCGCTCTCGGCGACCACGTTGTGGACCTCGTTGCCCTCCACCACGTGGTCGTTGCCGCCGGCCGAGATCGCCAGGTGGGGCCCGTGATGGATCAGGTTGCGGATCATCCGGTTGCCGACCCCGGAGACCGCGATGGCCGAGTGGCCCACGTTCCGGGTCGGACCCGAGGATGATCCCCTGGCCAAGCGGGTTAGAAACGTGGTATGCCTGCGGCCTGCTGATCTTCGGGGAGGCAGAAGTCTCCGAAGAAGCAGTCGCGCCGTGATGCCGACCGCGAGCCCGCCCCTCGAGGAGTTTTCATCAGCATGATGGTTGCAGCCCGTGCCGCACTCGCCTGGGGCGTGTTCGTCCTGCTTGTTCCTGTCGCTGTCGCTGCCGAGCAGCCGAATATTCTCTTCCTCTTCGCCGACGATTGGGGCCGCTACGCGTCCCTTCTCGCCACAGTCGATGGCCCCGGTGGCATCAACGACGTCGTCCAGACGCCCAACTTCGATGCGGTCGCCGGGCGCGGCGTGTTCTTTCGCAACGCCCACGTCAGTGCTCCCTCCTGCACCCCCTGCCGCAGCAGCCTGCTCACCGGCCGCCACTTCTGGCAGACCGGCAGTGGCTCAATCCTGCAGGGCGCCGTCTATGACGACACGATTCCAAGTTTTCCGCCGCTGTTGCGAGACGCCGGCTATTTCCTCGGCTATTCCCACAAGGTTTGGAGCCCCGGCACGCCGGTCAACGCGCCTTACACGAAAAACGACGCCTTTCATCGCCGCGGCGGGGCCATCAACCAGTTCTCGCAGGTCGTGACGAAACACGTCGCCGAGGGCACCGATCGTGAAGCGGCCAAGCAGAAAATCCTCGACCAGGTGCGTGGCAACTTCCGCGACCTGCTTGCCGCGCGGCCCGCCGATACCCCCTTTTGCTATTGGTTCGGGCCGACGAATGTCCATCGGAAATGGATCAAGGGCAGTGGCAAGGTGCTTTGGAGCATCGACCCCGATTCGCTCGAGGGCAAGATGCCCGCCTTCCTGCCCGATGTGCCGGAGGTGCGACAGGATCTGGCGGACTATTGCGGGGAGATTGCCGCCTGGGATGCCGCCATCGGTGTGTTGCTCGATGAGCTCGATCAGGCAGGCCTTACCGACAACACGCTCATCGCGATCAGTGGCGACCATGGTGCGCCGGGCTTCCCGCACGGCAAGTGCAACCTCTACGACTTTGGTACCGGTGTCTGCCTGTCGGTCACCGGCCCCGGTGTCGCCGGCGGCCGGGTGGTCGACGACATGGTCAGCCTGATCGACCTGGCACCGACCTTCCTCGAGGCGGCGGGCGTGGCCCCGCCGGCCACGATGACCGGCAGGTCACTCTGGCCGATTCTCCGGTCGACGAAGACGGGGCTCGTGGATCCGGACCGCGACTGCGTCTACACCGGCCGTGAACGCCATGTGGAAAATGCTCGGGCCGACTTCATGCCCTATCCCCAGCGGGCCATTCGCACCCGCGACCACCTGCTGATCGTGAACTTCCGGCCCGACCGTTGGCCGCTGGGGGATCCCTATCGGCTCAACGACGGCCCCGAACCAACGATCACTGAACTGGAGAACACCACCCGTGTCACCCTGCCCGACGAGGATGCCGGGCCGACGAAGGCTTGGCTGGTCGGCGTCCGCGACACCGAGCAGTGGCGGGCTCATTTCACCAAGGTCTATGGCAAGCGGCCCGAGGTCGAACTTTACGACCTCAGAAACGACCCCGACGAAATGCACAACCTGGCCGATGATCCCGCCCACCGCGACGTGCGGAACCAGTTGAAGAACCGGCTGTTCGCGGAACTCGAGCGGACGGCTGACCCCCGCCTGATCGACGACGGGCGTTTCTACGAGACGCCGCCGATGGCCGGTCCGCTGAAACACTGAACCGGGCCTTCACCCCCAGTTATCCTGCAAGTCAAGGACTGGTGCTGTCTGTACTGCGGGCCGCAGGAGACGAGCATGCAGCGTCATGAAAATCGGGTCGTGATCGTGACGGGTGCCGCCCGCGGCTCCGCCACACATGAATCGGGGACGGGAGCGATTTTC
>CALGAS010000022.1 GCA_937959175.1 uncultured bacterium
GCAGATCATCGACTGGCAGACCAACGGCTCTGAGGCGGTGCTCGAGTCGCTCCTTCGCTGCGTCCTGCCGAGACTCGAGTCGGTCATTCAACGAGTGCTCCGCCGGCGGGGCATCCGCGACGCCTCCGCGATCGACGACACGCTCTCGCTGGTGCTCGACCACCTGCGGCGGCTGCCGAGGCGCGAGGACGGCGAGCGAGATGTGGCGAGGTTTGCCCCTCGGCCAGCCGTCGCCGGCGGGGCGGCACGTGGTGATGCGGGGATCGCCTATCTGATGCAACTAGCCCACTCCCGGGCGGTCGACGTGGCCCGCCGGCGGCAGCGGCGGCGAGCGAAGGTGTTTTCCGAGATCTGCCCGCGGGGCGAGACGCCGTTTGAAGATACGATCATCGGCGACGATCCGATCGGCGCCGCCTCACCAAAGTTCCGCGATATCATCGCCGACGCGGCGACCCGGCTCGAGCCGCGGCAGCGGCTCGTGATCGAGCTGCTTTTGGCCGGGAAGAGCCAGGCGATGATCGCCCATGTCCTCGAGGTCTCCGAAGGCACCGTCTCTCGGCTGCGGCTCAAGGCGATCGAGTCGCTGCGGCAGATCCTCGATTCCTGAACACGATTCGGCCGGACGATCTCAGATCGGGCTCAGCCCATCACGATCGTCCGCCGGCCGTGGACGAAGACCCGCTCCTCGAGCACCAGCCGCACCGCCCGGGCCAAAACGAGCTTCTCGACGTCGCTGCCGGCCCGGGCCATCCGCTCGGGGGTGAAGGTGTGGTCGACCGGGATCACGTCCTGGGCGATGATCGGCCCGTCGTCGAGTTCGGCCGTTACGAAGTGGGCGGTCGCCCCGATCAGCTTCACGCCCCGCTCGAAGGCCTGGCGGTAGGGAGCGGCGCCGGCGAAGGCGGGCAGGAAGGAGTGGTGGATGTTGATCATCCGGCCGGCGTACCGGGCGACGAACTCGGGCGAGAGAATCCGCATGTAGCGGGCCAGCACCACAAACTCGGCCGCGTGGGCATCGATCGCAGCGGCGAGCGCCGCCTCGTGCTCGGCCCGGCCGATGCCCTCGTGGGGCACGTGGGCGAAGGGCACGCCGAACCGCTCGACGAGGCCGCGGAGCAGGTCGTGGTTGCTGACGACGCCGACGATCCGGCCCGGCAGCTCCCCGATCGCATCGAGCAAGAGCAGCTCGCCGAGGCAGTGGGGCTCGCGGGTCGCGCAGACGACGATCGGCCGCCGCGACTCGCGGGTGACCCGGACGCTCGCCGCGGCCGGCAGCACCGCCGCGAGGGCCGCCTGCAGTTCGCCCGCGGGAAGGTTCCCGTCAGCGGCGGTCACCTCGGCCCGGAAGAAGAAATGGCCGCTCGCCGCGTCGACGAACTCCTGATTGGTTTCAATGTTGAGCCGCCGCTCCCCGAGCACGCCGGTAATCGTGTGGACGAGCCCGACGGCGTCGGGGCAATCGACGAGGATGATCTGACGGGACATGGGGGTGGCGGGCAGCTTCCAGAAACCTAGCCAATAAGCCCCCAAGCCTACCTAGCCCGCCAGCCTGGTATGCCGCGCGTCGTAGGGTTGGAAAAGGGTACAGGCACCTCGCTTCGCTCGGAGCCAGTCCCCTTTTCC
>CALGAS010000023.1 GCA_937959175.1 uncultured bacterium
AAAGAGGAGCAGCTTGATCCCCGAATACTCGGTGTGGTAGCCGCCGACGAGTTCCTGCTCGGCCTCGGGCAGGTCGAAGGGGAGCCGCGCCGCCTCGGCGAAGGCGGCCACCAGGAAGACGATGAAGCCGAGCGGCTGAGCGAAGGCATACCAGGTGCCGCTCTCGGCCTGGGCGTTGATGATCACGTCGAGCTTGAGCGACCCGGCCGCCAGCACGACGCCGAGCAGGCCGAGGCCGAGCGGGATCTCGTATGCGACCAGCTGGGCGCTACTCCGCAGGCCGCCCAAAAAGCCGTACTTGTTGTTGCTCGCCCAGCCGCCAAGGAGGACGCCGTAGACGGCGATGCTCGAGAGCGCGAAGACCCAGAGCACGCCGACGTCGAGGGCCGGGGCGACGAGGAATGGGACGGGATCGGGCAGCCCCTCGATGCCCAGCGGCGGGAGGACGCTGCCGAAGGGGATCGCTGCGAAGATCGCCAGCGAGGCGGCCAGCAGGACCAGCGGCGCCGCGGCGTAGAGGACCTTGTCGACGTGGCGGGGCGTGAAGTCTTCCTTGAGGATGATCTTGAGCCCGTCGGCCAGCGGCTGGCCCAGGCCGAACAGGCGGATCTTGGTCAACGGAATACCGACCCGGTTGGGTCCCTTGCGGTCCTGCACCCAGGCGGCGATCCACCGCTCGACGAGCACGAGATAGGCCGCGGCCGTCATCAGCCCGCCGACCAAGAGGCCGATCTTGGCGAGCGCCGCGATGGTCGTCGGAGCGATGGGCAACAGATTCATGAACCGGTCCCCGTCAGCGAAAAAAAGGGGACATCCCCCATTTCCAAAGAACCAGAGGAAAGCGAGCGAACTTGTAGAAATGGGGGATGTCCCCTTTTTTGTTTCATGCCAGTTGCCTCACGCGGAGGTCGACGCCGGTGGCGGGCATCTCGCCGGCCAGGGCGGCGAAGGGGGCAGCCGACTCGGCGAGCTCCTGCCGGATGGCGACGGGATCGTAGAGGCCGCGGCGGCCCAGCATGTTCCAGAACAGGCGGCCCTCCGGCCAGACGCCCGCCGGCGGCCGGATCGCCTGCCGGAAGCTCT
>CALGAS010000024.1 GCA_937959175.1 uncultured bacterium
TCCCCCCGGCTCGCGCCGGGGGGCTTCTATGACGTCGCGCGGAACCCGCGTGTGCCGCGCCGAAGGGCCAACGCGGCCGCCCGCACCCTACTTCGCGGCCGCCAGTTCCTGCTTCTTCCGCTCCTCGACGATCTCCTTCTGGATGTTGCCCGGCGTCGGCCGATACTTGGCAAACTCCATCGTGAAGACGCCCTGGCCCTGCGTCATGCTTCGCAGGTCGGTCGAGTAGCCGAAGGTCTCGGCCAGCGGGACCTCGGCGATGATCGTCGAGGTGTTGCCGACCGTCTCCGTCGAGACGATCAGGCCCCGCCGCTTGTTGAGCTCGCCCGTCACCGGGCCCTGGAAGTCGGAGGGCACCTCCACCTCCATCTTCATGATCGGCTCGAGCAGGACCGGCTTGGTCGCCAGGAAGGCCTCGCGGAAGCCGGCCCGGGCGCAGGTCTGGAAGGCCATGTCGGAGGAGTCGACGTCGTGGTAGGAGCCGTCGTCGAGCGACGCCTTCACCCCCACGATCGGGAAGCCAGCGATCGGGCCCTTGCCGAGCACCGCCCGGAAGCCCTTCTCGACCGACGGGATGTATTCCCGCGGCACGCGACCACCAACGACGTTGTCTTCGAAGATGAACGGCTCCTCGGCATCCTCCGCCAGCGGCTCGAGCTGGCCGATGATGTGGGCATACTGGCCGGAACCGCCCGTCTGCTTCTTGTGCTTGTAGTCGTACTTGGTCGGCCGGGTCGGGGCCTCGCGGTAGCTGACCTTCGGGGCACCCACCTCGACATCCACCTTGAACTCCCGGCGGATCCGCTCGACGTAAATGTCGAGATGAAGCTCGCCCATCCCGGCGATCACCGTCTCGCCGGTCTCGTCGTCGGTGGCGACGCGGAAGGTCGGGTCTTCGCGGGTGAACCGCTGGAGGGCCTTGCCGAGCTTGTCGAGCCCCTCCCGCTTGGTCGGGGTGATCGCCATCTTGATCACCGGCTCCGGCACGAACATGTTTTCCAGCGAGCAATACTTCGCCTCGGAGGCGTAGGTGTCGCCGCTGGCCGCGTCGACGCCCATCATCGCCACGATGTCGCCGGCCTCGGCCGTATCGACCTCCTCCCGCTTGTCGGCGTGCATCCGCACGATCCGGCTGAACCGCTGCTTCTGGCTGGTCCGCTGGTTGATGTAGGTCTCGCCCTTCACCGCCGTGCCCTGGTAGAGCCGCATGAAGGTCAGCTGGCCGTAGGGGTCGTCGACGATCTTGAAGGCCATCCCCACGAACGTCTTGGACGGATCGGGCTCGAGCTCGAAGGTCTCGTCGGGGTTGTCCCACTTCTTGGCATAGACCTTCCGCTCGAGCGGATTGGGCAGGTAGCGAACGACCGCGTCGAGCAGCGGCTGGACGCCCTTGTTCTTGTAGGCACTGCCGCAGAAGACCGGCGTGATGCTCTGGCTCTGCACGGCCGACTTGACGACCTCGTGGATCTCGTCTTCGGTCGGCACCTCCTCCGAGAGGAGCTTCTCCATCAGCGAGTCGGAATACATCGCCAGGTCTTCGAGCATCGTGTGGCGGGCGGCCGCGGCGGCCTCCTGCAGCTCGGCCGGGATCTCCTCCTCGCGGACGGTCTCGCCGTTGCTGCCGTCGAAGTAGAGGCCCTTCATCTTGACCAGGTCGACCACGCCCTCGAGCTTGTCTTCCTTGCCGATCGGGATCTGCATCGGAATCGCATGGCAGCCGAGCTTGTCCTTCAGCTGGCCGACGACCCGCTCGAAGTTGGCCCCGGTGCGGTCCATCTTGTTGATGAAGGCCAGCCGCGGGATCTTGTATCGCTGCATCTGGCGGTCGACCGTCATCGACTGGCTCTGCACGCCGCCGACGCTGCAGAGCACGAGGATCGCCCCGTCGAGCACGCGGAGGCTCCGCTCGACCTCGACGGTGAAGTCGACGTGGCCCGGGGTGTCGATCAGGTTGATCGCGCAGTCGCCCCAGGTGACGCTCGTCGCGGCGGAGGTGATCGTGATGCCACGCTCCCGCTCGAGGTCCATGTAGTCCATCGTGGCGCCGTCGCCGTCGCCCTTCACTTCCTGGATCCGGTGGATCCGGCCCGCGTAAAAGAGGATTCGCTCAGAGAGGGTGGTCTTGCCGGAATCGATGTGGGCCGAGATGCCCATGTTGCGAACTTTGGTGAGATCCATGAAATGCACGTTGACCAGGAAGGAAACAAACCGGGAACCCCAAACGGGGGCACCGCCAGGCGGGGGGGACGACAGTCCGACGGGCACTTGGAATATACTCCCCGCTGGAAAAACGGGACAGACGGCATGTTTTTCCGGGGGGACATGGCCATAGGAGCACACCCTGCCCCGGCCAACCCGCCGCCCGCCGGTCGCCTCGAAGGGGTCAGGTTTCAAAACGTGTCGCACCACCTGCCGGCTCGCGAGGTCGCCACGCACCAGGCCAGCGACGCCGGAGCTGGCTTGAAAATCGGTCCCACGCAACCACCCCGTCCGTCACGACCCCCACACTGCTGCGGCACCTGAGCCCCTCGGAACCCCTCTCACCCCTTTGGCACGAACGCCCGATGACCACAGACGCCACGCCCCCGGAAACCGCCCCCGCCACCGATCACGGCCCGGCCGAGCCCCGGCTGACCTGCGTCGCCCCG